>JBGSXK010000165.1:0-4890 GCA_041751455.1 Anaerolineae bacterium | reverse complement strand
GTGCAAGGCGTTCTTCATACGGCGAGTTGGCTTCCAGCAGAATATAAGCGCTCACCAGCGGCAGATCGTTGAGCTTGCCGTAGATGACATTCATATCGCTCTCGCGGTATTTGTCCGGCTTTTTCTCCATAAACAGCTTGTAGCAAATGACTGCCACTGAAACAACTGCACCGACGATGGAAAGAAATCCGAGGGTGATATAGATGATATTTTGAAAACTCCAATTGCTTCCCTTCGTTTGCTTCACCGCTTCCTTGTAATACCGATCCTGCGTGTCGCTAAGATTGTTCGTAGTTGGCTTTGACCTTCTCAAGCTGATCCTTCAGCCGTTCTTCCCGATGGTCTAAAGCGGTCGTGAGTTCCATGTCGGTATCGGATAACAGGATGTGAGAGGGGACAAGATCGAGGTTGGGAACGGCAGTGGGGTAGACGGGTAGCGACATGCGTTTGATGATCGTCCGGTAGATGGTGTCTTCCGCCTTGAGATGGACGTAATCTGGAATAAGCCATTTCGAGGAATTCGCCTGAAAGTCGATGTCGATCAGCAGCACCCGATGGCCTCGGCGGGCGAGTCCTGCGGCCAGCGAAACGGAGGTCGTGGTTTTGCCTACACCGCCTTTTTGTGTTGCAATTGAGGTAATCATAATCGTGAATTTATCAAAAGCCACGACAGCGGGTGTTTTGATAAATTGGTACTTTCAAGATAGAGAATGAGGGAGAGGCTGTCAACCAGTAAAACGAAACGAGGGCATTGAGGCTAGGTATGGACGTTTGCTGCTGTCGCGGTATGAAGCCCTTTAGAGTGGATTTGGTAAAGCCTGCGTGCCTGTTTTATCGATGCTTGAAATACTGCCATTTCAGCGTGTTCGCTACTGGGCAGGCGTAACGAGGTCAAGGGCGGTAGACCTGACCGTGCCTGAGCGCCAGCGGCACAAGCCCAGCACGGTCAGGATGTGCAGCACCCTTGACGGAGCCGGTGCGGGGACGCTTCTAAATGCATCGAACGAAAAACTTCCTTTTTCGTTCGATCTGCCCTCGCGGCGAGCGACGATTGATTTATTGCTCTCGGAAACTCATATTCAAATTACTTCCGCTTGTAATGAACGATTTGGTGAACACGCTGTTCTGAGATGCTAAAAGCTTTGGCAAGTTCTGGAATCGTGTCTCCGGCGGCATAACGGGCGCGGATTTCGTCGTTACGTTTGTCTTTCTTTGCGGTCTTATTTGATATTGGCTCTTGCGGTGCTTCTAGGCCGCGATAGAGTAGGGTGAGAATGCTTTGGGCTGCTTTAGCCAAGTCGTGCAGGAACTTGTCGTATACGGAGATGCTGTCATAGCCCCTATGGAGCATAAAGCGCGCATCTACCCCGTAGAGCGCGCTTTTTATTTGACAAGATGGCGAAGTCCCTAAATTAGTAAAACTTGACGCGAATATCATTGATAAAATTCGCCGCCTGCTCTGCGCTGCCGACTGCATGATACATATGCCGGTAGATTTCGCGCAGTTTGAGCATTTCCACCACGTCAGCCAGGTCACGCGGATTCTTGAAGAGATCCGCCAGCGCATTCGTATACAGCTTGTCCATCCGGTTCTCAATCGCTTTCACACGCATCACATGGACATCCACACGCTCCGGGTGATGCTCTAAATGCTTGATCGCCATCAGGATTTGCTGGGCGCTCAGGTGCAGCAAACGCGCCATCGAGCGCAGATATTTATTGGGATGTACCTCCAGAATATCCAGCTCATTAGTGGTCGAATAAGCATAATCCAGCACGTCATCAATCGCCCGCGACAGGCCAAACAGGTCTTCACGGTCAATCGGCGTAACAAAGGTATGATTGAGTTCCACAATAAGCAGGCGGCGCACTTCATCCGCCCGCCGCTCAATATCGCGCACCTGCCGCGCATTCTGGCGAGTGGGCGCGTTCATGTAGTCCACAAAAGCCTGCGTCCCCTCCACCACAATGCGCGATTGATGGTAAAGCCGAGAGATAAATCTGTTCGGCTTGCGCTGCGTTACGCTCTGGGCACGCAGTTTGATGCGCGAGAAAATGCCCATCATCCAACAAGCCGGACAAGCACGACGTAGATAGCCGCACCCGCCAGGGCAGCTACCGGCAGAGTCAACAGCCACGCGACCAATATACGCTGTACAAGCTGCCAGCGCACCTGTTGGATGCGCTGCGCACTGCCCGCGCCGACAATGGCTGAAGTAATGACCTGTGACGTGCTTACAGGCCCACCTAAAAGTGATGCGCTGAGCAGGATCGTCCCCGAAGCTACCTGCGCGCCAAACCCATGCACAGGACGCACCTGATAGAATTTACCGCCTACGGTCTGGATGAGACCCCAGCTTCCGATCAGTGCCCCCAGCCCCATCGTCATAGCACTGAATACCACCACCCACAGCGGAATCGCAAAATTGGGAATGAGGTTAGTGGTCACCAGGCCCAATGCCACGATGCCCATGATCTTCTGACCATCATTCGCACCATAAGCCAGTGCCATAAAAGCGCAAACCACGATCTGACCTCGCTTGAACCAGATATTAACACGCGGGGAAGCATTCGCGCTGAGGCGATAACATACCTTTACCAGCCAGAAACCCGCCACAATACCGAGGATCGGAGACAGGAAAATCGCCATTAGTGTTTTAACCAGTCCCGGCATCAGCACAGCCTGCTCTCCAAAGCCGATCCAGACCGCCCCGATCAGGCTTCCTACAAAAGCCTGCGTCGTGCTGGAGGGGATTTTTAGCCACAACGCGATACTCACCCATAAGATCGCCCCCAGCAGCGCGGCAACCAGCACTGTCGAAGTCTGCGCCCGAATAGCGATAATATCGGCAGCAATTGTGCTGGCAACAGCGATGCCCAGCGCGAAAGGCCCCAGACACATACAAATCGTTGCCAGCAGCAGCGCCTGCCGGGGAGCCAGTGCCCGCGAGGAAACCAGTGTAGCCACAATGCTTGCAGCCCCGTTAAGGCTGTTGAGATAACCAAAAACGAGAGCCAGCAGCAGGATAATAGCGAAATATAAAAATGCCACGGAACTTGCCCGCCTCTTGAGAAATATTAAATTTATTTTAAGTAAATGTTAAGTGACTGTCAAGAATAAGTTATAGATACTCTAATCTTGGGGGGTACAGGCGAGGGAAGTATAGGGTTTGCCCCTACGCCCCGTAAGCTACATTCGCTATGATCATGCTTTAAATATGCTATAATCTCTCTAATAATTGGGATGTGGGAGCGAACAGAATGCAGCGTGCAATTGTCTGGTTTGTAATTTTGGTGGCCTTGCTGGGTAGTCTGGCAATCGTCACAGCCCAGGATGGTGAACGCCTGAATAATCCGGGCATGGAAGAAGGGTCGTTTGGCCCCTATACAACCCGTCGGGGCGGTGAGTTTCCTATCTATTTGCCCAGTGCCTGGAATTTCTGGTTTGCCCCCCAGAGTGGAGACTTTTTTAACCGGGGAGATCGCACCACGATCAACCCGCACCCTGGGCCAGCGCCCAACCCCAGGGAAGGATCACGCGCGCTCAATATTAGCTGCGGCTTCGTCACCTGTACCGTAGCGATCTACCAACAGGTCAGTGTGACCGAAGGGGCAAATATCCAGGCCAGCGCATGGGCACAGGTCAAAGCCTGTAACCTGCCGCAGAACGGCACAGACTGCGGTTCGGCAGTTGAGTCGGGCGCGCGCACACGTATCGGCATTGATCCTAATGGTGGCACAGACCCTAATGACGGGGATATTGTGTGGTCAGGCGTTGTCGAGCCACATGACCGCTGGGAGCAAATGACGGTCAGCGCAACGACAACGGGCACTACGGCCACCCTTTTCCTGTATTCCACCCAGAACAACACTGCCGATCTTAATCGTACCTATTGGGATCAGACTTCGCTCACAGGCGGTGGTACAGGCGGGGCATCCACACCGGGGGCTACGGCAGTCCCACCCACGCCTACCCCAGTCCCGGATGTCCCCTTTGTAGTCCCACAGAATGCCCGTCCCGATGGCTCGATTGTGCATGTGGTGGGCGCGGGCGACACAATGGACAGCATCGCTTTTGCTTATCAGATCACCCGCGATGAGCTGCTGTCGGTCAACCCTGGCATGAACCGGGGCACCATCCTGCGGATCGGCCAGGAGATCATCATCCGTCCGGCATCAGCCGCACCCACCGAAGTTGCAGCCCTGCCTCCTGCTGAAGAACCTCCTGTGGGCGGCCCAGCTGTGAACCCGGGCCCGGTTACTGGCGCTGTGCCGGCCAGCATTGTCGAAGTTGGCGCATTCAGCGCAGGTAGCAGCACCATTTTACTGGGTCAACTGCCCGACCAGCCTTCGTTTGATCTCACCCTGATTCCGCAGTTCACCGTGCCGGACGATGTCAACATCGTGACCAGCCTTAACCGTCGCGCGGCTATTACTACCGCCACGCTTACCACCACTCTGCCCGCAGATGAAATCGCTGTATCCTACGATGAGCAGCTTATGACCTTTGGCTGGCAGCGTGTTGATGGAGAGGCAAGCGCGAATTATGCCTGGAGTACGTGGACACTCACCGATGACGGTGGCATCGCTTGGAATGCAATCCTGACGATCATCGCTAACCCTGCCCCCAACGAATTTTCAGCTATGCTGCAAATCCACGAGGCCGTTCCCACAAGCGCCGGATAAATTGCAACTGAAGGGCGGGTTTTGCAAAACCCGCCCATTCCTCAGGCGATCTCAACTGCTTCCAGTGCCAGATCATGCAGCGCCAGCACCGTCGCATCCAGGTTAACCTCATCCACAACGAATGAGATACTGCATTCCGATGCTCCCTGGGCGATAGCCACAACATTAATTCTCCTGTCCCCCAGCGTGGTAAAGATGCGTCCG
>JBGSXK010000164.1:0-3115 GCA_041751455.1 Anaerolineae bacterium | reverse complement strand
ATGTTGCTTTTTTCCAGTTTTACTTCATCATTACTTGTATCGGCCTGGATGCGTTTGTAGTGATTATAAACCGCCACGCTCAGCACCCGCTTGGCATAATTCTGCCCAACCACATACTCGTCCAGGTGTGCCAGGATGTCGCGCGGCGACATCAGATGATCGATATGAAAGTCAGAGCTGTAAGGCTGGGCTGCCGCACTGTCTTCCATCAGGATATGCTGGCACAGATCAACACAGTAGTTGCAGATGAAAACACCATCCGGGCCGGCAATCAAACGTTCAACTTCGTCGTGGCTGCGACGACAGAAGGAACACTTTTGTTCGCCAGGAAATCCTCGTGTCACCGCTCTTTTACTCCCAGTTTCTGCGGCTCCAGCACAGTATCAATCAATCCATACTGCACAGCCTGGTGCGCGCTAAAATAAATATCGCGATCCTGGTCACGCTCGATCACTTCCTTGTCCTGATTAGTATGCTGGACAAAGATGTCAATCAAACGCTCTTTTAGACGCATAATCTCGTTAGCCTGAATCACAATGTCCGAAGCCTGCCCCTGCGAACCACCAAGCGGCTGATGCATGTGAATGGTAGCATTGGGCAGTGAGTAGCGCAGTCCGTTTTCGCCTGCCGTCAGCAGCACTGTGCCAAAGCTGGCTGTCAGTCCCAGCGCAACCGTACTCACCGGGGCAGAAATCTGCTGCATCGCGTCATAAATCGCCATACCTGCATACACCACACCGCCGGGCGAATTGATATACATATTAATCTGACGCTCCGGGTCCTGCCCGTTCAGATACAGCAGTTGTGCCACGATCAGATTAGCAATCTGGTCATTGATAGGCGTGCCCATCAGGACAATGCGCTCTTTCAGAAGCAGTGAGTAAATATCGTAGGCTCGCTCGCCCCGGCTACCCTGCTCAATCACCATCGGGATTACGTTATAAACATCCATGCAGGCTTATTCTCCTTTGTCTGTGGCCTCATCACTGGTAGATGAAGGCTCGTTACTTTCTATCGATACAATCTCACCCGCTTCGCCCTTACCAATCTGCCCAATACGCTCCATTAACAGGCGGTTGGTCAGATCATTTCGCAGGTTGTCACGCATATCCGGGCGCTGGTACATCTGGCGGAACATATCCGCCTGTTCGCCAAACTGGCTCAGAATCTTGCTGACTTCTTCTTCCAGGCGCTCCTCAGGCACTTCGATCTTCTCGGCATTCACCAGTTCGCGCATCACCAGAATACGCTTAATGTCTTCGACAGCGTTATCTCGGTAATCCTTACGCATATCATCCAGACTGCGTCCTGTCACCTTGATATAATCTTCAAGAGTCAGGCCGCGCTGGCGCAGATCGCTGTCCACACGTTGCAGCATATGGTTAATCTGGTCATTGACCATTATTTCAGGGTAAGAGACCGCCGCACCTTCCACGATCTTTTCAAACACCTGATCAGCATACTGGTTGTTCGCCCGTTCCTCGGCTGCTTTCTGCAAATCATCGCGGATACGCATCCGCAGTTCCAGCAGCGTAAGTGGCTTCTCTTCATCCTCGGTGGCACGTGCAGCGAATTCATCATTCAGTGCGGGCAGTGTCACTGTCTCAATTTTGTTGACTGTTGCAACAAACTTTACATGCCGCGCGGCAAGCTGCTGGTATTTCTCATGATCGTGAGGATATGTGATTTCAAACTCGCGCGTCTCGCCCACCTGTGCGCCTTCCAGTGCCTGGCCAAAGCCGGGCGCAGGTTCGCGCTCCTCAGTCAGCATAAATACCATCTCATCCTGGTTGACGAAGATTTTTTCTTCTTCATCGCCTTCTTCGGCTTCGTCCACCTCTTCAGCGGCATCTGCCTCATCATCTTCTTCATCGTCGTCATGATGATGTGCGTCATCCAAAAACTGCCCCACCAGCTTGACTGTGACACGATCACCCGCTGCAACGGGTTTGTGGCTTTCCTCAATCAATGCGTGACGCTCCTGAAGGGCGTGCAGTGCATCATCCACCTCCGCGTCTTCTACCTGGGGTGCTTCATAATCGGCACGGATAGCCCGATAATCCCCCAGGTCAGCCGTCGGCTGAAGAGGCACCACAAAATGGAATGTAGGCTGCGGTTCAGGTTTAAAATCTTCCAGCGCGCCGGGGCCATAAGGCTTAAGATCAGATTGATCCAGCACATCTTTATAGACTTCGTTCCCCAGCACATCCAGAGCATCTTCCAGAATGGCTGATTCGCCCACATAATTCACCAGAATATGATACGGGGCTTTTCCCTTACGAAAGCCAGGGATGTTCACCTGCCGGGCGATCTTGCGGGCAGCCTCACGCTTGGCTTTATCCAGGCGCTCAGCCTCCACCTCAACCGTCAGGCGGGCGGTATGATCTGCTAATCGTTCAGTTTGGACGTTCAAGAGTTTATCCTTGCGGTGACACTAGAACATTTCGATAATAGCATTAGTACAGCATCAGGTGCTATAAAATTTGTATTAGAGGCGAAAAGGCGCATACAGCGCCTTCTGTGGGTGATGCTTGGGGAAGAAGGGACTCGAACCCTTACCTCGTAAGAGACATGATCCTAAGTCATGCGCGTCTGCCAGTTCCGCCACTCCCCCACATGCCGCAGAAATTGATTATAGTCAAGGCATCTGGGCACTACAAGAGTTAACTTAAGCCTCTGGTTCGGGTTGAGAATCCACCCGCAGTTCAATACTGGAAATTTCGTCCAGGTCCATCTCTCCCACCCGTGCCAGAATGGAGGTGATAATCAATTGGGCAAATTTAAAAAGCGCCTGCATCTGAGCAATACGCTCCAGGTAAAGCCCGGCCAGCACCCGATCTTTTTCAGACATGGTGGGCATGGCCGCGCGCAGAAGGTCCACATCCTTGTGCATGATCGACAACGCCCGATCCACATCGCGCATTTCGCGCCCACTAAGAACATTAGAAATAATCTGCCAGAAATCTGTCTCCGCCTCATAGAACTTACGGCGATCCCCGCGGCCACGCACCCAAACCTGTCGCACCATGCCCATATGCTCCAGTGTACGCATATTCATGCTGACACTGGCTTTGGAGATGCTCAACAAATCCATCATATCATCCAGACACAGCGG
>JBGSXK010000163.1:0-2784 GCA_041751455.1 Anaerolineae bacterium | reverse complement strand
CGACCAATGCCATCCTGGCCGGACTTGTGGCGATTGTGGGTATCCTGATGACCCTTCAAGGCTTACGCCCCCAGCGTATTATAATCTACTATCTGTATATGACATTCCTGATTGTCATTATGCCTGGTTTGTTTACCCTGCTGCGCGGACGCGATGATAGAAGCGCTGCGATTGCGTTTTCTCTATTGGCCTTTTTTAACGCATCCACTTCGTTCAGTATGCTCCAACGCGGCATTGTCAGCCCTTGGTTGATGCCAGAAAATCTTTGAGTCGCCTGCTCTCGTGATTTATTACACCCTGGCCTTTAGCCTTATTCTTGTGCTGCTGACCGGCTGCGAAGCCAGTGCTACGCCGTTTCCCGTCAATAGCATTATTGCAGAAAGCACGCCAGGTGTTGACGCTACAACACCAACCCCATCTACTACCGTTCGTTATGCACTGGCGGCCAATACGCAGGGGATGATCGCTGAATTTGACCTACTCAGTGCCGTTGCACAGGTCGAGGCGTTAACCGAACCTGTAAACCCGAATGACCTGGGTACAGATTACGATGTAATCGCAGCCTTTGGCCGTTGGCCGGGCGCATCGCTCTCCCCCATCAGTCCACAGGTCACGCTCATCATCAACACGTCTCTGCCACCACTGGATAACCCGATGCTCACCGGGGTCATTCAGCAGGCATTTGATCCCCAACCTATGATTGAAGCGTTGGAAATACCCGGCGCAGAAGCCGCCCAAATCCAGACTACCAGTCCACGTGACTTGCGCATCCGGCTCGCAAATGCGGGCTGGCCGGATGGCTTTGATCTCACGATTGCCCGCTCCCTTACCCCCGCCCTTCCCCAGATCAATCAACAGCTTACACAGGTCGGTATTACCCTGCGCGAACTATCCTATACCACTCCCTATCCCAACACACATCTGCTGTTGGTGCTGTGGAGTACCGATGCCGAACGCGCAGCATGGTCAGCCGCTTTTGACGGGAAAGCTGTTTTGCTCGATCTCTTTAAACTGCCCATCAGCTATTGGGCAGTTTCCGGCTTGCAAATCACGTTTACATCCGGCGGATGGCCAGTACCCGCTTAAAAAGGCGGTATAATGCAGGTCGCCTATTAAACAGGATATGGCTTTCATTGTGAAACTCATCCTCACCCATCCCAATGCCGACTTTGATGCCATCGCTGCGACTCTTGCCGCGCACAAACTCTATCCTGACGCGCTCCCTGTCCTGCCAGAGCGGCTGAATCGCAACGTAAGTCATTTCATGCTGCTTTACCGGAACGGCTTGAATTTTGTGAGCGAAGCAGACCTCAATGCCAGCGGTGTCCAGCAGGTAATTCTGGTTGATACACAGCGTTTGCCCAGCATTAAAGGTGTGAAAGCCAACACACCTCAGATCATCATAGATCATCACCAACCCTACCGCAGCACAGAAAACATCGTTAGCGAACCTGTCGGTGCGACCACAACTCTCCTGGTCGAGCGCATTCAGCGTGAAGGCACACCACTTAATTCTTTAGAGGCTACCCTCCTGGCCCTGGGTATCTATGAAGATACAGGTTCGCTGTCCTACGGCACCACCACCCCCCGCGATATTCAGGCTGCTGCGTGGCTGCTGGAACAACATGCTGTGCTGGATACAGTACGCCGCTTTCTCACTCCGCCCCTGACCGAGGAACAGCAAGCGTTATTCGACCAACTGCTGATCAACACCGAAACACGTGTGGTTCATGGGCACGTCGTCACTGTGAGCGCTACAAAAATCGATCATCATGTCGAGCAGATTTCCAGCGTGGCACATCGCCTGCGGGACATGCTGGAGCCTTCTGCACTGTTCGTGGCAGTAGAAATGCCGGACAAGCTGCTGCTTGTCTGCCGCTCCACCGATGATTCGCTGGATGTAGGTGAAATTGCCCGGCGCTTTGGAGGTGGCGGCCATGACCGCGCCGCTGCGGCCACCGTTTATGGCCAATCCGTAGAAAAAGTGCTGGAAGCTCTCTGGCCGCTGGTACGCACCCACGCCCGCCCGCTGGTCATGGTTCAGGACTTAATGTCCTATGGGGTGCAAACGGTAACACCGGATCAACAGCTTTCCACAGTCGTGCAGCAGCTCCGGCGCATTGGTCATGAAGGCTTCCCTGTGGTGGAGAATGGCCGGGTTGTGGGACTGCTCACCCGCCGCGAGGTAGACCGTGCTGTCGAACATGGCTTAGGTCAACTGACCATCGGCGAGGTGATGTCCAGCGACGAGGTAATACTGCGTCCTCAGGATTCAGTATTGACGCTGGAGCAGAAAATGGTCGAAAGTGGCTGGGGGCAAATTCCGGTTCTGGATGATGAGGATAAGCTTATTGGCATTGTCACGCGTACCGACCTCATTAAACATTGGGCACGAACTCACCCAGCCAAACCCGCTGCCGAAGACCGTTACACGCTCGACCAGATAAAAGACGTATCAGGCACACCGGCAGCACAGCTTATCGAAATGGTCGCTCATCAGGCGCAGGAAATGAACTTCAGCCTGTACATGGTGGGGGGTATCGTGCGTGATCTGCTGCTACAGCGGCCCAACCTGGACATCGATCTTGTAGTAGAGCATAACGCGATTGATCTGGTCAGGATGCTGGTCGCACGGTATGGCGGTGAAATACACAGCTTCCAGCCTTTTGGGACGGCCAAATGGATGCTGGACGAACAGGTTGCCCAGAATTTAGCGACCAACCTCAACACCCTGCCACCGCATCTGGATTTCGCCACAGCACGTAATGAATTTTATGAACACCC
>JBGSXK010000162.1:0-5653 GCA_041751455.1 Anaerolineae bacterium | reverse complement strand
CCGCATCTGGTGGAGATGGGCCAGCGCGAGGCACGCACGATCTATGAAGAAGACCCTTATCTGACGCTGCCGCAGCACCAACTACTGGCACAGCGGGTTCAACTGTTACAGGATGAGCGCGCGGACATTAGCTAAAAATGTTTGTGTGCCTCTGGATAGATTTTAGTATCTGGCCATAAACCGCTTTTCAAACAGGGACGCAGCAAATTTGCGTCCCTATCCATTTTTTGTGTATAGTTAATCTCAAATCTGTCATTTTGGAGATTTACATGACGCGAATTGCTGTCTACCCTGGCTCGTTTGACCCTATTCATAACGGCCATATTGACATTACGCGCCGCGCTGCAAAAGTGTTCGATGAAGTCATCGTGGCAGTTTATGATATGCCCAAAAAGACAGTACTCTTTAGTGTGGATGAGCGCATTAGCCTGGCCGAGCAGGCGTTTAACGCTTATGCTAATATCCGGGTGGCGCAATTTTCTGGTTTGGTAGTAAACTATGCGGAGCAGGTTGGCGCAATGGCGCTCATACGGGGCTTGCGCGTATTTTCTGATTTTGAACTAGAATTCAGGATGGGGCTTGCGAATAAAAAACTTGCGCCCTGGCTGGAAACTGTCGCCATTATGACGGATGAGAACCATCTGCATATCAGTTCCAGCACCATCCGCGAGATTGCCGAATTAGGCGGAGATGTCTCCAGTATGGTGCCGTCGTTTGTGGCACAGGCTTTAATCGAACGTTTTGCCGAACTGCACGCTAATCACAACAGCCCGGGGTATAACGTCAGCATCCGGGACTAACTTCAGGGGAGTGGATTTATGGATATTCAGCATCTGGTGGATCGTCTGGAAGATTTGGTCGATGAAGGGCGGCATATGCCTTTCAGTAAATACACAATGATTGACGAGGAACGTGCGCTTGAGATCATTGACCAGATGCGCATTTCGATTCCTGAAGAGATCGAAAAAGCCTCGCGCGTTCTGGCGACTCGTGATCGGGTGCTGGCACAGGCCAATGAAGAAGCCGCCCGCGTGGTACAGCTTGCCCGCCAGCGCAGCGAACAGCTTGTCGAGCAGGAGCCGCCGGTGCAGGCGGCCCGCAATCGTGCCGCGCAGATTATCGAGCAGGCACGCCAGGAAGCGGAAGGTATTGTCGCCGAAGCGGATAAATACGTGCTGGACGAACTGACCCGCCTGGAGCAGCATCTTATGAAAACGCTGGCCGTGGTGCGCAATGGCATTCGTGAGGTGGCGCAGTCTTCCGTGTCCCCCTCGCAATCCTTCGCGCCGCAGCCTTCCATGCAGCCCGCCGTGCCTCCCCAGCAGCCTGCTGTCCAGCCTGGGCCATCGCATGTGCAGCCCGACCAGACACAGTATGCCCCACGTGAGGTGGTCGAGGTGGACGCGGATACGGGTAACAGCCGTTAAGCGCCATCACAGTCTCGGTCTAAATCCGTATTTTATGGGGCAGGCTAAAAAACTGCCCCGCTCACGCTCCTCTTCCTACTGCGCCACCCACACAGACTGCCCATCAGACCATAGATGTATCGTGCCGCCTTCGTCTGTCCGGTAAAGTGGCAGATCGCCCAGCAGCGCCAGCGTATCCGGCTCAGGGTCGCCCCGCAGGTTGGCCACGTCACTTTGCAGCAGCACGACCTGGGGTTGTACAGCCGCCAGAAACGTGCGATCTAACGAGCGCGCCGCGCCATGCTGCGGGAGCAGCATCACCGCCGCCAGCGGCCACCGTCCGGCATCCAGCAGTGCCCGCTGGCCTTCCATGTTCAGGTCGGCAGGCAGCAGGAACGATACCTCGCCATACTGTACCCGCAGCGTCAGGGTATAAAGGTCGATGGGATCACCGAGTTGGGGCTGTGCCTGGGGATGCAGCACTTCCAGGCGCACGCCGTCTGCAAATTCTGCGGTGTAGCCTGCCCGCACTGTCACCACATCATACTGCGACAGCCTGCTTTGCAGCAGCGCAAAATCTTCGCTCAGGTTGCTCTGCCCGTTTTGCAGCGCTACGCCGATCCGGTAACGTTCCAGCACCGCGGGCAGTGCGCCATACTCGAAAACATCCGGCTGTGTGAGGATCAGCACCTCAATCTCCCGGTCATAAAAGGGCAGGCGGTCGCCGATTGCGGTCAGCAGCCTCGACGGAAAGCGCCCGCCATCCACCAGAATTTGCGCGCCACCGGGAGTTTGCATCAGGATCGCGTTGCTGTGTCCTGCATCCAGCAGCCACACATGTAGTTGGCCATCAGGGCGGCTGAGAAAGACACTTACCAGCAGGGCAGTGGTCAGAAAGCCAGCAAAGACGACCCCGGTTGTGACTGCACGCTGGCGGATAAAACGCCCGAAGCGCCGCGCCCAATCGGGCTGTGTGGCCTGAATCATGGCTGCCCCTAGGAGAGTCATAAAATAAAGCGCCACTAAACGCGGGTCAATATAAAATTCAACCTGCGCGAAAGGCAGCGCTGCGAACCATCGCACAATGCCAATCGTCCAGCTTAGCAGCAGCATGTCGAACCAGTAAAGGAGCTGTGCAGCGGCGGGTGAAATCAGGGCGATTAGCGTAGCCACCAGCCCCATCATCAGCAGCGCAGCCTGCGGCGGTACGATCAGCAGATTGACCGTCAGAAAAACCAGTGACACCTGCCCGAAATATAATACGATCAGCGGGAGGGTAGTGATCTGTACCGCCAGAGTAACCACGAGAGGCTCGGCCAGGAAACCGCCGACAGTTTTTGCCGTTTTGTCTGGCAGCAGCCGCAGCAGCAGCCTGTCGAACCAGCGGGTGAGCGGATCGGCATACAGCGCCAGCCCCAGAGTGGCGAAAAAACTGAGCTGGAAGCCGATATCCCACAGCACACCAGGGTTGAGCAGCGACATAAACATGGCCACAAAAGCCAGCGAAGCCGGGACAAAGGATTTTCGTTGGATAGCCTGCCCGATAATAAGCACCGCGCTCATCACCGCCGCACGTACCACTGCCGGGTTTGCGCCCACAAAAAGCGTGTAAACCACAATCACGAAAATGCCGAGCATCGCCGCAGGCCGTTTGCGCAGCCCGCTGCGCTCCAGCAGACCCATCACGACCCCACTCAGGATGACCATGTTAAAGCCGCTGATGGCAACCACATGCGCTGCGCCCACCGCGCCAAAGGCTTCACTGATCTCCGGGGCGATGCCGCTTTCGTTGCCCAGCAGGATACCGCTCAGCAGGGCGGCCTGTGGCTCCGGGATGGCGAGGTTAATCGCCTCCTGCGCCCGCCCCTTAAGCGCCAGCAGCCCGGCGTACAGGGGATCGCCCTGGTGGCTTGCCAGCACTTCAACAGCGCCCTGCCGCATGATGCTGAACACACCACTGCGCCCCAGAAAATCGGCATAGGAAAAGGTATCATACTGCGCCGGGATGATGAGTTCACCTGTCGCGCTGATGCGATCCCCATAAGCGATATGGCTCAGACGTGGGGCATACACCAGCACCAGCCCGTCAGTCAGGTAGGTGCTGCCTGCGCGGGTGACAGTCTGTGCCTGGAGCCTCAGTTGAATACGGTCATCGCGTACATCTGGCTCGGCCACGACCACCCCTTCAACAGTCAGCCCGCCAGTGTGGTTGTAACGGGCAATATCACTGCTGGTCGGGTGCAGGGAAAATCGCAGTCCCCCCATCACCAGCGCGAGAAGTGTCAGTGCCAGCCAGCGACGGCTCCTGTCCGGCCACCACAGCCAGATTAAAACGAGGCATGTCCCCGCCAGCAGCAGCCACACCAGCGTTGTCACTACGCTGCTGCTTTCACTATTGGCGGCGAGGATCATGCCCCCGCACCAGCCCAGAGCCAGGTAAACCAGTCTCATCGTGGATGTTTACAGGATAACGGGTTCAGGCCGCTTACGACACGCTCTCACAGGCTCGAACCCCTTCAATCTTAGCGGTTGAAATGAAACATAAACCAGAAGGCGAAGAAAAAAATCGCTCCGGATAGTGCTGCAATAATCAGCGGTGGGCGCGATTTCGGCGCTTGAGTCATGCCAATGACGAGTGTAGGGGAGAGGAAGATACCTGCATTAATGGCAAAAGCGCCAAATTCCATGCGGGTGAAAACCTCCAGTTTGGCGATGATACACAGCAGCAGTCCGGCAGCCAGCATCATGGTCGGCAGGATAGTTTTATCGGACTGTAGAAACATCGAGATCAGCGTAAAAATGAAGGTGACATAGATAAGGATGTTAAGCACCAGCGGCAGCCCTTCATTAGGCCCCAGCAGTTGAAGAATACGTTGTAAATTTATTTGTTGCATACGGAATGACACTCCTGGCAATAATACACGATGCTAAGCCGTGCCAGCTTTTATATGGACACTATGTATAGATTAGCACAAGTGCTGTTGGCCTGATAGTTAATTTCGCGATTGCAATGTGCTGCCCAATCTGAACAGTTGTGTTATGCTTCACACATAACACATGAAGGATCTATGGCTTTGAGAGAACTGTTGAATGTGTTCAGGCAGTGGTGGGCGCAGCGTGAGCTTTCTACCCGTCTACTGCCCTCCTACATCTGGCACGCGGCACTCAATTACAACCGTTATGGTGCGCGCTTCGCGGCAGCACTGGCCTATTACGCGATCTTTTCCATTTTCCCGCTGTCACTGCTGCTGGTCATTGCGGCCAGCCGTTTGCTGGGGGCTACTGTCGCCCAGACACAGATCGCGCAGGGGTTATCCCTGTTTTTGCCGGAAACAGTAGTCTCCGACCTGGTACTGACCAACATTACTCAGGCTTTGGAGCAGAATAACTCCTTTACAATTGTGGCGGTGGTGGGCCTATTCTGGGCAGGGCTGGGGCTGTTTTCCAGCGTCACCTCCTCGCTGGATTTTATCTTTCGTGTTCCCACCAGCCGCAGCATGTGGCGCGAGCGGTTGGTGGCCTTCATAATGATTGTGACGCTGGTCGTGCTGGTGACGGCTTCGTTTCTTGTTTCGGGTGTCCTTCAGGTGATTTCGCTGCTCTTTTCCAGCCAGAGTACCTGGGTCAATATTGCGACGTTCTTTGTTCCATTGGGCCTGAATATCGTGATCTTTGTCCTGCTCTTCCGCTTTGTGCCCTCCCGCTATGTCTACTGGGATGCCATCTGGCCGGCAGCGGTATTTGGTGGGGTAGGCTGGGAGCTGGCAAAGGCCGCGTTTCGCTGGTATCTGGTGAATCTGGCGAACTTGCAGGTGGTCTATGGCAGCATTGCCACAGTTATTGTGCTGCTGTTCTGGACCTATATGCTGGCATCCATCTTTTTGTTTAGCGCAGAACTCTGTTCGCAGCTAAATGAGTGGGTGATTCGCATCCATCAGCCCGATGCGCTGCGGCTCTATATTGAAAGAAAACCGCCGCAGCTACGGGAGTAGGCGGCGGTGTTGATTAGCGATTGAGGGAGACGAGGCTGCTGATAAGCCGGTAGATGAACTGTGCGTGCGGCTGCGCCTTCTGGTTTTTACGCCTTTTGCGCGTGGTCACGAGTTGTGTTTTCTCGGCCTTAAGCGGGCCTTTCTCCTGCCCCGGTTCGCCGGGGATGTGGTAAAACATTGGCCTTTTTGCCTTTCATGTAACGTGATTCTGGTGTGTCCAGGGGAGCTTGCGCTTCCCGTGTTAACAATTAGCTT
>JBGSXK010000161.1:0-2163 GCA_041751455.1 Anaerolineae bacterium | reverse complement strand
CATCCACGATCTTATGTGTGTTTATCCGCGCCTGTATCATACTATATAGATGATCATCCGGGTTCAGCGCGTGTACCCGTGAGATACCCAGGTCAGCATAACCTTTCTTCAGTACACGGACAATATGCTGGTTATCCTTTGCCTTTAGCAGCGGCCCCAACCAGCGCGCCTCACGGGCGACCATCGTCTCTGGCATGATTGGCCCTGCTACCCATACCGCTGGGGCAAGGACATCCGGCTTGGATTGGCCTCTGTCACCTGTGCCGTAATTACTGTGATAGGGCTGCCACAGGGACTGATTAAGCGAGTTCTGGTCATCCAGCCCGCCTACCGTGATGGCATCCGCGGCGCTGGCGGGTGGCAGCACATAGTCAGCCCCGCGATTACCTGCCGCGCATACCACAACCACGCCTGCCTCACTCAGACGGCGTACCGCCTGATGCAGCGGGTGGTCAGGGTCAGCGCTCACAAAATCACCACCTACCGAGATATTGACCACTCGCACATTAAAGCGACGATGTGTGTCCAGCAACCAGCGCAGACCACGCAGAATGTCGCGCTCTTTAATCAGGCCTTTAGGTGTACTTACCCTCACCAGTACCAGTTGTGCCGCGCTGGCAATCCCCCGGTATTTGCCCTTCGACTGCTGTCCATCCCCCGCTGCAATGACGCTGGTCATCTGCCCGTGCCAGCTCAGGTCGCCCGGCACAAAGTCATGACCATTCTGCTCCACAACATGATTGCTGCTGGCATCCACATGGACGAGAATACGTCCCTGCAATTCTGGATGGGGATAGAATCCAGAATCGACAAACGCCATGACTACTCCACGTCCGGCATATTTTTTTGAGGCACGCATCCGCTGCGGTGTCGAAAGCAGCGCAGCTCTGCCAGGCTGGTAAAAGGGATAGTTGGAAGTAAACATAAGCTGATATGCTGAAACATCCTGTATGAGACAGAACCTTACACTTGCGTCATTATAGCCAACAATAGATTACTAAAAGCTAAAGACTTTATTCTGTGGGTTTATCTTTGGGTGGGGCTACTGCCAGAAAATCAACCGCAAAACGCTGAGCATAGCTGTCCAGCAGCTCTTGTACCCGGCGAGCCTGTGGCGAAGCAACGATCAGACCAGCGTGCTGTTTTTTATGCAGTCGCCAGACAACTTCCGAGTCCTGATAACCGGAAAGATCGGGCCATTCCTGTTTTGCCAGGCACACCAGCAGCCCGGCATAACGCTCATGAAGGGGGGGTAGCTGGTAAGGTATGTCACGCGCATCTGCGATATTTACATTCGCCCATTCGCGCCACAGGTTGACTCCCGTAGAGGCTTCTACCAAATCGGCCAGATGCGCTCCACCTACTCGTCCAGCCACTTCCAGAAAATAGAACTGGCCATCAGCCTGGGCTTTAATAAATTCAGCATGAGTGACACCACGTGTCATGCCCAGCGCCTTAATCACCTGTGCATTCATCTGCCTGAGCGCGGCCACATCATCCGAATCGCCCGGAAGATTGCGAGAGATAAAGACCCCGCCGCCGTGTGCCACGGTCATAGGCGGCTGGCCGTACTGCTGAGCGCTGGAAAAAACCACCTCATCATCCCAGATAATCGAATCGACATGATAGACATCGCCCGGCAAAAACTGTTCCAGCAAAAAGTGAGACTGGCGATCCCCCAGCATTTCTAACCAGCGCCAGAGTTCATCCGCCTGCTGAATCTTTTTAATGCCCATCGCCCCAGCCTCGGTGCGCGGCTTCAGCACCCAGGGTGGTGTAACCTGCTGCATGTAGTTGCGCAGGTCATCGTAATGCATCACCTGCACAAAATCCGGCACAGGGATGCCTGCCTCCTGCGCCAGCAGGCGCATCACCAACTTATCGCGAAAGTGGCGGGTCGCGCTGACCCCCATCCCGGGAATGCGGAGATGCTCCCGCAGTTGGGCTACCAATTCCACATCATATTCATCCAGCGGCACAATGCGGTCAATCTTACGAGTACGGCACAAATAGCTGACGGTGTTAAACACCCATTCATGATTTTCCATATTGGGTGTAATAAACAATTCGTCGATATGATCGTGCGGCCAGGGTGAGCCTTTGAGGTTTTCCTGTATCAGCAGCATCACATGCGCCCCCTGCTGCTTTGCCTCGCGCATAAAG
>JBGSXK010000160.1:0-4512 GCA_041751455.1 Anaerolineae bacterium | reverse complement strand
TTCGTGGCGTTGTAGCCGAGGAGCAGCGGGGCTTCGTCCCAGGCGTAAGCCAGCATGATGCGTTCATCGCGGTTAATCATGTCGATGCTCAGGGTTTCGTCAAAACCGTCAGCGCTGAAGATGCGCAGATACTGCGCGCTGTCCTGTAAGCCCGCCTCAGCAAGAATAGTTTGTAGGCTCACGCCTGTCCACATAGTCGTGCTGGTCAGGTCGCCGCCGATACGGTTGGAGATGCAGGCCAGCGTGATAAACTGGTGCATCGGTTCGTAGTTGTCACGCAGGTCGGCCAGGGTCAGCTCCAGCGGGGTATCAATCAGCCCGCTGATGGGCAGTATCCAGGTGGCCTCATCAATCACAGGCGGGCGGGCGCTGATATCGATGCGGTAGTGATCGGTCACAGGAGTGTATTCCGGGCGGGTGCCGGGCACAGGCTGTACTGGGTCGCCCGCGTTGGGTAGGTCCTGCGGGTTGATGCCGAGCAGGTCTTCATCGGGCACTGTCGCGGCCAGAGGTTCGCTGGTTTCTGGCCCGCCGGGACGCAGGAAAGCGCCGAGGCCAGCGCCGACAACGGTGATGGTGGCGGTGGCACCACCGAGTTTGATGAGGAAGGCACGGCGATCAATGGCTTCGGCAGATGCCTCCACGTTGTTTTTGTGGGGGAGAGCTTCTAACTGCTGATAGGCCCAGGCGGCGGTTACGCCCCAGGCCATGAAGACAGCCAAAATCCAGACGACGCTGATCAGCGGCGCGGCAATGGCGGTGAAATTGGTGGTGTAACTGATGATCGCAACAGGTACACCCAGTGCCAGCCCCAGCAGCACACCGGCGAACAGGCTGCGCGAATTTGTATCTTCGTGGCTGCGATTCCTGAAAAAGAAGAAGCCCGCCACAGCAGCGATCCCTGTCAGCAGCAGACCGCTAATGGCTATGATATGCTCGGCGGTTTTGGCGGCGCTGGAAGTCTCGCCAAGCTGGAAGGTCGTAATAATCGTGACCATAGTATCAATGCCGAAGGTAATCAAAGCGCCGGGGAGATTGCGCGCGATCCAGTCCAGCACATCAAACGGCACGAAAGGCAGGCCGAGGAAGGCATCGCCCAGCAGGAAGACAGCGGTGGCGGCGGCGGTGAGCATAAGGCCGACCAACGCACCGATGAGTAAATGGGGTTTGTTGCTGGTGTCGCGAGTGAGCAGGGGGGAATGGGTACTCGTGGTTGCCATAAATAGTTTCTCTCTCTCGTTAGTGTGCGTACTTTTATAACACCTTAGACCGACATTCTTGCGATTTTATTACACATACGTGGTGGAGGCAGACTTTGGATTTTTTTATCTCTGGCATTACAATATTACGGGCTTAGCCTGAATTTCATATGAGAAACTTTTATGATTGTTGTCGATGCGCATGAAGATATTGCTTATAACGTGTTGTGCTTCGGGCGGGATTACCGTCGCAGCGCACTTGCCACACGCCAATTGGAGCAGGGCACGGAGATTCCGTCCATTAATGGCACGGCCACCCTCGGTTTACCGGATGCCCTGTTGGGGCGGGTGGCGCTGACGTTTGCGACGGTGTTTGTCGCGCCGCAGACGAAAAATGCGAGTCCGTGGGACAGGCTGAGTTACGCTGATGTGACGCAGGCGTACCGGCTGGCCTCGCAGCAGGTGGATTATTATGAGCGGCTGGCCGACGAAAGCGAAATGGTGAATCTGGTACGCACCCAGGCTGATCTCGATGTCGTGCTGGCGAGTTGGGCAGAGGGCAAAGAACTTACCGATCACCGCATGGGGTTGGTGCTGCTGATGGAAAACGCCGACCCTATTGTGGAGCCAAAGCAGTTTGAAGAGTGGTACGAACGCGGGGTACGTATTGTCGGCCCAGCGTGGAAAGGCACCCGTTACAGCGGTGGCACGGGGCAGCCCGGCGAACTGACTGACCTGGGGCACGAACTGCTGGACGTGATGGCCGACTTTAACGCGCTGCTGGATTTGTCGCATATGGCTGAGGAAGCTTTTTTACAGGCACTGGATCGTTACGAGGGGCAGATCATCGCCAGCCACAGCAACCCGCGCCGCTTCCGCGAGAGTGATCGTCACCTGACTGATGATATGATTCGCAGGCTGGCGGAGCGCGATGGGGTAATGGGTATTGTGCTTTACAATGCTTTTCTGACTAATGAATGGGATCGTAAAAAACGTCTGCCGTTTTCGATTATTGCCGACGCGATTGATTATGTATGCCAGTTGACTGGCAGTGCGGCGCATGTGGGCATTGGTACGGACTTTGATGGAGGTTTTGGGCTGGAAAGCATCCCGGAAGAGCTGGATACAGTGGGCGATCTGGGATTGATTGGCGGACTGCTGCGCGAGCGAGGCTTTGCAGAAGAAGATATTGAGGCGATCCTGAGCGGCAATATGCTGCGCAAACTGCGCGCAGCGCTACCTGCCTGAGTACAGATTATGGTTCGCCTCAGTCAGTTTGGGATTGCCGTTGGGGCGCTGGGAATCGTCCTGACGTTTATGGGGTTGTTCCCAGGTGTGACCGGGGTCACACCGACTCCCGGCATCGGCATTGTGCAGGTTTTGCTGATTCTGGTGGGCTTTAGCTTGCTGATCGGTGGGGCACTGATCTACGTGAAGTATACGTTTTACGTCCGGCATCGGGCGAACCTGGCTCAGCAGATTGGTATTCGGCTGTCGATGACAGGACTGATGTTTGGGGCGATGGCGGGTTTGGCCGATATTCTGGGCTTTGGCTCTAACTTGCGGTCTATAGACGGGGATATTTTTTTCGGTCCGTGGCAGGCCGTCGGTTTGCTGGGCGCGTTTCTACTGGCCTCGATAGGCGTGTTAATTTATGCTGTAACCGGACCAACAGATGACGATGCTGACTTCCGCTGAGTGTTAAACGCCTCAATTTATTATAGCCTCAGTATTATTTCACCCTCTGCTCATGCACCGCTCATTCATAGTGCGTAAATTTAATATCGTGAATACAGGCGCTTATAACATATTTACTGCTATTCACGCCTCTCGTTTTAATGACTATGCATCAATCAACTTCTCTGCATCTATAAGGAGTATTCAATGCGTAAATTGTCCCTTTTAATTATACTGTTCGCACTGCTTGGCCTGGCTTTAATGCCTGCGCTGGGGCAGGACGACATGGCTGATGTCGCTCACATTCGCGTCGCACATTTTTCGCCCGATGCCCCTGGCGTGGATGTTTATATTGATGGCGAACTGAGTGATGTACAGGCCTTAGAATTCCCCAGTGTTACGGACTGGATTGAAGTTCCGGCAGGTACTTACAGCATCGCAGTATCCCCGGCGGACACTTCATTGGATGATGCCGCCATCGGGCCAGCAGACCTGACCTTTGAGGTAGGCTCGTGGACGACGATTGCGGCGGTGGGTTCGCTGGAAAACGGTACGCTGAGGCCCGCGCTGATCGCTGAAGATCACAGCGATATCGCCCCCGGTAATGTAAGGGTGGGTGTTTTCCATGCCATCGAAGGCGCGCCTTCGGTAGACATTCTGGCGAATGGTACTCCCGCCATCACGCTGCTGGGTTTCCCTGGTACACAGGGTAGCAACGATGGATTCTTTGAGATCGAAGTGCCCGCTGGCACCTACGATTTGCGTGTGGTGGCGACTGGCACCACCGATCCGGCGCTCATTGACCTGCCTGGTACTGCTCTGAATGCTAACACGGTTTATTTTGTGGCGGCAGTCGCCGGGGCCGAAGGTCCCACAGCGGTGGTGCAGACGACCGCGCAGCAGGAGAGCCTGGTGGATGTGGCGCTGAGCGACCCACGCTTTAGCACACTGGTGGCGGCAGTGCAGGCGGCTGGCCTGACTGAAACCCTTGACCAGGGCGGGCCATTTACGGTCTTTGCGCCTACAAATGGTGCATTTGAAGCGGCACTGGAAGCACTGGGCATGTCTGCCGATCAATTGCTGGCGGATACCGAACTGCTGACTACTGTGCTGACTTATCATGTGGTTGATGGCGCGGTGCTGGCGGCGGATGTGGCCGGGATGGACAGCGTCACCACACTGCAAGGCGAGGATATTACGATCTCGCAGGGCAACTTTGGCGTCTTGTTGAACGGTAATGTAAATGTGACCCGTGCCGATATTGAGGCCGGGAATGGGGTGATCCATATTATCAACCAGGTGCTGGTGCCGCCGAGTGTGGCCGAGGCTGTGGGGCTGACGATGGCCGCCGCAGAAGCACCCGCCGAAGAAGTGGCTGAGGAAGAAATTGTCCCCACCATTGCTGAAATTGCTGTGGCCGATGGCCGTTTCACTACGCTGGTGGCGGCGCTGGAGGCTGCTGGTCTGGTGGACATCTTTGCCGACCCGACAGCAGGCCCGTTCACCGTCTTCGCGCCAACTGATGGCGCGTTCGAGGCCGCGCTGACTGCACTGGGTATGACCGCCGATGAACTGCTGGCGGATACTGAACTGCTGACCACTGTGCTGACCTATCATGTCGTCGAAGGCGCGGTGC
>JBGSXK010000159.1:0-2321 GCA_041751455.1 Anaerolineae bacterium | reverse complement strand
CAGCCTGGGGGCATATGTTATTAAGGCCAGCACCCGTGATGAACTGGCGGATGCGGTGAACCGAGCGCGGCAGATCGAAAATCAGCCTGTGTGTATTGTGATTGAGGTTGACCGCAGCCAGAGAGTTGGTGGGTATGAATCATGGTGGGACGTGGCTGTGGCAGAAGTGGCTGAGATGCCAGATGTGCAGCAGGCGCGCCGGGATTATGAAGAAGCCAAGCAAAAAGAGCGTTATTACCTACAGGATTGAGTGCAAATGACGATCAGAATTGCCAATGCCCCGGTGTCATGGGGGATTTATGAATTTGAAGGACTGGCACAGAAATATCCTTACACCCAGGTTTTGGATGAGATGGTAGAGACAGGCTACGATGGTCTGGAACTTGGCCCGTGGGGGTATCTGCCGACGGAGCCTGATGTGCTGCGCCCGGAACTGCAAAAACGTAAGCTGAAGCTGCTATCATCTTATGTGCCTGTAAAACTGGCTGATGCCAGCGCACATGAAGCAGGGGAGCAGCACGCGCTGAAGGTGGGGCGACTGCTGTCCGCAATGGGCGCGCCCTACATTGTGCTGGCTGACGATAATGGCAGAGTGCCGGAACTGGTCGCGCAGGCGGGCAGACGGCAGGGGTCTTGGCTTTCGGCTGCGGAATGGGACATATTTGCAAGCGGCGTGAACCGTATCGCTCTTAAGGTGCATGATGAGCTTGGCCTGAAGGTGGTGTTTCATCATCATTGTGGTGGGTATGTGGAAACGCCAGAGGAAACCGCTGAACTGCTGCACCGTGCCGATGCTGATCTGGTAGGCTTATGTCTGGATACTGGGCACTGGCACTATGCAGGTGGGGATGCTGTCGAGTGTATCCGGCAGTATGGTGAGCGTGTGCGCTATTTACACCTGAAAGATTGTAGCACGGTGATTAAAGCACGCTGCCGCGAGGAAAACCTCGATTATTTTCAGGCTACTGCTGCCGGGGTGTTTTGCGAATTGGGTGAGGGTGAAGTGGATTTTCCCGGTGTAATCCGTGAAATGTCGAAACTGGGTTATGATGGATGGGCGATTGTTGAGCAGGATGTACTGACGGAAGACCTGGATGCGCCGAAACGCAGCGCTGTGCGCAACCGTGAATATCTCCACACCGTAGGTTTATAGGCGGAGCTAACTCAACGCGAACACTGCTTTCATGTCACCTCTCCTGCTCGGTTGAATAGGTCAAGGTCGATGCCCTTCATAATCCATGAAGGGTATTTTACAGATTGATGATCGTTTTTGTTTTGTTATAAAACCAAATTTCATATATATTTTTAAGCCTTTATGTCACAGAGCCATAGATTATGTTATGTTATAGCCGTACTGTAAGTAACAGAAAGTGGAAATGATATTATGCCAACCTGGATGGTGGTAGAAGACGAACCTGATTTGTTCAATGTTGTGCTGGCGATGTATGCCATGCTAGGGGTAGACGGCATCGCTTTTTCGAGCGGTGAAGAGGCGTTTGACTGGATTGAGGACGTGAACAGTGGACGCTCATCTGCGGAGCTGCCAGAAATGGCGCTTCTCGATATTCGTCTGCCAGGGCGCATCAGCGGGCCGATGATTGGTGACAGGCTGCGACAAAGCCCTGTACTGGGCAATATCGCTATTGCCATGATGACCGCTTACCGTCTTTCGCCAGGGGATGAGCAGTTGGTCAAGAAGCAATCGGGCTGCGATCTGCTGCTTTATAAGCCGCTGCCGAAGCCCAGCGAATTTCGGAAATCCATCGGTGAAATCATTTCCAGACGATAACAACACAGACAGGGGCGAACCGCATACGGCTCACCCCTTCCCTAAATGATATGCTCTAAACGGGTGATTTTTCCCGTTCTTCCATTTCCATGCGCACAAGTTCCCGGCGCAGGGTCTTGCCAACAGTGGATTTCGGTAGTTCCTCAACAAAAGTGAAGCGGGTGGGAACCTCGTAACGTGCCAGATGCTGGTTGCAGTGGTTAATCAGGTCTTTTTCGGTGGCAGTTTCGTCAGGCTTGAGTACCACCCAGGCCTTGAGTGCTTCCTGACCCTCTTTTTCGGCGAGCGGCTTGGGTTCTCGCTGCTGCTGGCGGCGCTGGTAGCGGCGCTCTGCGTCGTCATTGGTCTGCCCTTCACCTATCAGCTGGCGCGGCTGTCACGGCCCTTGCAAGTGAGCTGGCTCGTCGCGCTGCTTGCCATTCTGTCCCTTTCCGAGGTGATCATTGGCTTCGCCTGGTCCACACTTTTCTCTCGGACCGCAGGCATTACGAATATCCTCGTCGCCGGCGGTCGGATGCACGAGGCGGTATCA
>JBGSXK010000158.1:0-2793 GCA_041751455.1 Anaerolineae bacterium | reverse complement strand
GTTGATGCGGATATGATCGACTTTGCGACTTTCCGTAGAGGGTTTATCCGTGACTTCAGTCATTGAACGGTGTTCCTTCTTTAAGTGAGGCTAATGCTACCTGATAGCCTTGCCGCGTGTCAACTACGCACTGGCAAGAGGCAGGGTTATCGGTATAATTAGATTTCTTTCGCTTGGCAGACCACACAAAACCCCGCACCTACTGGGAGGTAATTGCAAATGGCATCCACTGAAGAGCGTGTCAAGAATATTGTCGTCGAACTTCTAGGCGTTGATGACGACCGCGTGATCCCTGAAGCCCGTTTCCGTGAAGACCTGGAAGCCGACTCGCTGGATCTGGTTGAGTTAATTATGGCTTTTGAGGAAGAATTCGGCGGGGAGATCACCGACGAAGACGCGCAATCGATCACCACTGTTGGTCAGGCTGTTGAGTATATTAACACGCACATGAATTAAGCTACCAGCGTATGCTTTTCTGGCTGGCGAGGCAGCCCTGTTCGGAGGTGTCTCGCCACCATGATGCCCAGTAGCACCAGAAGTGCTCCATAAATAATCCCTCCCAGACCTATCTGTACAGGTAAATTGAACTCCTGCATCAGTTTTATCGCCCATCCATTACCCCAGAGCGTGCTAACAGATGCGATAAATATCAGTATGAGCCGAATAGAAAGGGTGTGTTTAGAGGGCAGAGGGTTTAGGCTTACCAGCCCTAAAACAAATACTATAGTGGCCAGTGCAGCTTGCTGGCGATAATTCGCGTCACCGGCACCTGTGCTAAAAAATTCCAAGGGAGGGAGCAGAGCGGCGGTGATTACCACCACAAAAATCATACGCAGCCAGGGGTTCACCGTAGCGTTCAATGCCACCAGCAAACCCAGGCAGGCCAGGGGCAGACGCAGCAGCAGCGCGGGCAAAAGGGTAAGGACAGCCGCACGTGCGCTGGCGTGTAAGTGACCCATTCCGCCAGATCATAGGCTCCTAAGGTGAGGCCTGCTGCCGGACTTGCCACCCAGGGCAGGCTGTAGGCGATGAGTAAGCAGCCCAGGATAAACCATAAGGCAAGAGGATGTTTAAGATATACTGTAAAGTTCAATGGGATACAGTCCCTAGAAGCTGGTCAATGCGGCTACGAATCTGGTCATCTTCCTGCTGTTGGCTCTCAAAGAAAGTGACCATAAATGGACTGCGGCGCTGACGTAGGGCCATTGGCGCGACAGCGCGAATATCCTGCACAGTCGCAATATCACGACCGTCGGCGGCGGCATGGGCGCGGGCGGCCTCAAACATGGTGTATTCCGCCCGGTGGGAGTCGATTTCTAGATCCTGAACCAGCGTCAATCCCAACTCGATTGCCCCGTCATCCAGCGCAGTTTGTTTGAGGAGTTCACGTGCGAAAATGATATCTTCGCGTGTAACTGTAGTCACCTGTTCCCATTGCCGGATAAACTGTGTAGGGTTGCGGCGATAAGACCGCACCCGCTGATATACTTCCAAACGCTCGTCTTTTGCTACCAGACCGCGCACATTCACGCGCAGCCCAAAGCGATCCAGAATCTGTGGACGCAGACGGCCTTCCTCCGGATTCATGGAGCCTACAAGGACAAAACGCGAGCGATATGTGCCGGACATTGCTCCCCGCCGGACAGTATAATTCCCCTGAGCTGAGGCATCCAGAATGGCATCGACAATTTGGTCATCAAGTAGATTGACCTCATCCACATAGAGCAGGTTGTTATCTGCGCGTGCCAGTATGCCTCGCTCAATACTGATACGCTGCTGCTGCACCGCGATACGCTCGTTAATACCACCAACTACATCGTCCAAACGAGCGTTAAGCGGCAGCTCCACCAGCTTTACATTCTCAAAATGAGAGATTGGGCTGCCAGATTGGAGCTTTTCATAACAATCCGGGTAGAGCCAACGGGCGTTTTCATACTGCAAATCCTCTGGCAGCACACCTTCCTCGCAATCACTGACCTCAACCTCAGGCAAGATACCAGTCAGGCTGCGCACCGCAGTGGTCTTGCCTGTGCCACGTGGCCCAATCAAGAGTACACCACCCACCGCCGGGTTTATCACGGATAACATTAAGGCAATGCGCATCTCATACTGACCAACAATCGCCAGAAAAGGGTAGGGCCGGTGATCTGCCAGCCCATGATCGGATTCCTCCTCGGCCAGGATGCTGCGCGCCCCTGTGCGGCTTAACATACGTAAGAGGTAGGACTCTCCGTTGAAGCCAGGAAGTTGGTTGTCTTCGCTCAAATTCAATCTATCCCAGGTCAGGTTTCTGGTCAGGCACGTTCTTAAAAATATCAGGATCCCAATCCAGCACATCAATCAGATGATAGCCCAGATCAGCGGTCATGGGGGGCAGAGGCGCACGGGGTGGTAAATTTTGCGGCTTAGGTGGACGCAACCGTTTAATTTTCAACATTGGCTGACGCTCATAAACCCGCTTCCTGACAATACGACCATCGGGTGTCAGATTGCCCACCCATTCGCCATAAACCGTGTACACATCAAGATTATCACCGCGCACAAATCCGATATATTCCCCACGTGAATCCCATAAGCAACCACCGATAAGGGTAGCGTGCCAGTCACCACGTGTATCGTAAATGAAAAAGGGTTTATCGGGTTGGATTGTGTTTTTTTTGTCAGACTTGTTCACCGGGTTACTCCTGGAAAACACTTCTATACATTTTTCATTCTATAATCATTATATCATTTTGCAAAGAATTTGTTATATAGGACGATGGTGCGTTTTACAGTCCCAGAACGTGTTGGTAA
>JBGSXK010000157.1:0-9984 GCA_041751455.1 Anaerolineae bacterium | reverse complement strand
GCTTTGGCCGCGGCGCGGCGCACCGCACGATTTTGGTGGTTGAGCGCGGTCAGCAGACCTTCTACAGAAGGCGCGCCAATACGAATCAATCCTTCAGTGACGGCGACCCGCACCCACAGATCATCCTCGCGCAGCGCGAACAAAAGATCGGGCACGGTGTCGGGATCAGCAAATTTTGCCAGTGCCTGCGCCGCCTGAAAGCGAACTCCCGCATCATCGTCCTCGCGCAGTACAGCGGCCACGTGTGAAGCGGCGGGTATGTGACGGGCTTCTTCCAGTTGGGTAATCGCAGCAATACGTTCCGTAGGATTGGCGCTGGTCAACGCCTCAATCCACGTTTGAAAATCAGTCATGGGGGTGCTCCTGCATGTTCAGAATTTGGGTTGGGTTTTGCGTGGACATAATGCTATTATAGCAGACGTTCTGGCAGGTAGAATATTACCCCACGCTGACACACTTCTTACACAGAATATCGCTGGCGCACCGATGAGTACGTTTGCGAAACAGTGGAAATTGTGTAAAATGGAACAAGTGATTTTCAGGGTAATTTGTGTATGACAGAGATCACGTAACAACGATAAAATCTCCACCGGAACCACCTCTCCGGGTGATGTATTTGATGATACAGAAAGACGAATTTATAAGATGAGTGCTGAAACAGGCAAGCAGACGACCACTAATAGAAACAGTGTACTCCTGATTATCGCAGCTTTCGCGCTGTTTATCCTGGGCGGTTTTGTGATCGCGCAGGCCACCCCATCGTTGTTCCCGGAGCAGGCTTCGGCTGAATCGCAGCAGGTGGATGACCTGTTTCAGTTTATGCTGGTCATCGGCGGCGCGATCTTCCTGCTGGTACAGGGGATGCTGGTCTACTCAGTAATCCGTTTCCGCGCCAAACCGGGCGAAACGGGCGATGGCCCACCTATTCATGGCAACGCCACACTGGAACTGGTATGGACGGCGATCCCGGGTGTGATCGTGCTGGTGCTGGCGATCTATAGTTACAGCGTTTGGGTCAGCACGACCTCGGCCAAGGATAACGAACAGGTGGTGCAGGCTGTCGGCCAGCGCTTCGCCTGGACGTTTACTTATGAAGTGCCGCGCAGCGCTGTGCCGGAAGATGTCAATGTGGCCGACCTGCCCGCCAATATCCAGCAGCAGTTTAATGACAAGGGCACGTTTACCATCACATCGCCGGAGCTGCACACTTATGTAGGGCGGAACGTAAAAGTCAATCTGCTGACGCAGGACTCGCAGCATGCTTTCTGGATTCCGGCCATGCGCGTCAAGCAGGACCTGCTGCCGGGGCGGGTGACCGAAACCCGCTTTACACCAGTGCTGGCAGGTGAATATCCAGTAGTTTGTGCAGAGTTGTGCGGCGGTGGTCATGGTGAGATGCGCGCGTCTATTATCGTGCATCCCGACCAGGAAACTTATGTCACGTGGTTCAATAATGAGGCTGCCAGAGTCTTCTATCCGTCGGAAGACCCGGTAGAACGCGGACAGCAGGTCCTCGCCAGCGGTGCCTATCCCTGTGCGGGCTGTCACATCCTCGACGAACTTGGTTGGGTGGGTGTGACCGGGCCAAACCAGAATGGCGTGGCTGACCGTGTGGTCAACAATCGTTCTCCGGCCACCGGGCAAACCCCGGAAGAATACCTGTTCCGTTCGCTGTATTACCCGCATGAATATCTGGTGCCGGGCTTCGGCCCATTAATGCCGCAGTTCCAGTCAGAAAACCCTGGGGCGGCATATTATATGCCTGTCGAGGACGGCGAGGCGATTACAGCCTATTTCTGCACCCTGTCTGCCACACAGGACAATGTGTGCGACCTGGAAAATCTGGCCGCAATTGCCGAGGCGCATTAACCTATGATGCAGGGGCGCTACTGTGTCTCTGCCTGAAACTGAAAAGATAAACCAACCAATCTTAAAGAGGTAGCGTTATGGCAAGCATCACAGCCCCAACAATCGGTGAGGGAAAAGTCCAGCCTCAGGCTCCCTCGCTGCGCATTCAGGATTACCTGCGCTGGACAGTCGATCATAAAATCATCGGCGTACAATATATCGCCACTGCTCTGTTCTTTTTCGTCATCGGCGGCCTGCTGGCGATGATGATTCGCTGGGAACTACTGACTCCCACACTGGATGTCATGCAGACGGGCGAACAGTACAACACGCTGTTCAGCCTGCACGGTACAGTCATGATTTTCCTGTGGATTATCCCGGTGATGGCCGGGTTCGGCAATTTCCTGGTGCCGCTGCAACTGGGCGCGAAGGACATGGCTTTTCCGTGGTTGAATGCCTTCGCCTTCTGGATTATCCCTCCGGCAGGACTCCTTATGCTCGCGGGGTGGCTGGTGGGGCCGCCGGAAGCCGGCTGGACAAGCTACCCGCCCCTCAGCACACTGTACAGTGCCGACGGGCAAACACTGTGGGCATTGTCGCTGCATCTGCTCGGCATTTCGTCCATCCTGGGTGCGATCAACTTCATCGTGACGATCCTCAATATGCGCCCGGAAGGCATGGGCTTCTGGCAGATGCCGTTGTTCTGCTGGGCGATCCTGGCGACATCGATTATTGTGGTGATGGCGACTCCCTTCCTGGCTGGCGCGCTCACTCTGCTTATTCTTGACCGGGTAGCAGGCACCAGCTTCTTTAACGCGGCGGGGGGAGGTGATGTTCTGCTGTGGCAGAATATCTTCTGGTTCTACAGCCATCCCGCCGTGTATATCATGGTGCTGCCCGGCATGGGGATGCTTTCTGAGGTGCTGTCTGTGCATTCGCGCAAGCCGATCTTCGGCTACCGGGCGATTGCGCTTTCGAGCATGGCGATTGCGCTGGTGGGCTTTACCGTGTGGGCGCATCATATGTTCACCAGCCTCACGCCTGAACTGCGTATCCCATTCATGATCACCTCGTTGATTATCGCTGTCCCCACCGGGATTAAGGTCTTTAGCTGGTTGGGCACGATCTGGATGGGCAAAATCCACTTCACCAGCGCCATGCTGTTCGCGCTTGGCTTCCTGTCGATGTTTGTCATCGGCGGTATCAGCGGCGTGATGCTGGCCTCGGTGCCGGTGGATATTCATGTTCACGACACCTACTTCGTGGTCAGTCACCTGCATTTTGTGCTGTATGGCGGCAGCGTGTTCGCCATCTTCGCGGGCATTTATCACTGGTGGCCGAAGATCACCGGGCGAATGCTGGACGAGCGCCTGGGCAAGATTCACTTCTGGATCACTTATGTGTCGTTCTTCTTCACCTTCTTCCCACAGCACATTCTGGGGATGCAGGGGATGCCGCGCCGTGTCGCCGTCTATGATCCTCAGTTTCAAACCTTGAATGTGGTGGTCAGTGTGGCTGGCTTTGCGCTGGGGCTGGCGACCTTTGTGCTGCTGGCAAATATGGTCAGCAGCCTGTATTCGGGCAAGCGCGCCGGGGCGAACCCCTGGAATGCGCTTACGCTGGAATGGGCGACGACATCGCCTCCGCCCGCCTATAATTTCGTGGGCGACCCGGCACCCTTCGCCGACCCTTATGGTTATGGCACCAGAGAGTCCAAAGAATACTTGGAGACACTGGATAAACGCTTCCCGCCCCCGGTGGATGACTCGCTGGCACTGACCCCCAACCCTCAAGGTACCGGGGACTGAGCCAGCCTTTGTGCAGGGGAGTGTTTAAGTCACTTCCCTGTACTCAAACACGTCACTAGTGAATGATGATCAGGGATTTATCGGTACGAAACATGCAGCAGAATTTACTGGAACACAAACCGACGCGCAAGGAGCTTCAGGACCTGCGTAACAAACGTACAGGTCTGTTCATTTTTCAACTCTCATGGATACTTGTTTTCGTGTGTCTGGTGATTGTCAACTGGCAGCTTCGCTCATCGTCCGCTTCATGGCCACCCGCCGGGGTACAGCCGATTTCTCCCGTGCTGCCCACCGTGGCGACAGTGATGCTACTGGCAAGCGCCTGGCTGGTGCGCAGTGCGGCGCAGGCCATGAAAGCTGATGAGATAAGTGCTTTTATAGGGCGCTGGTGGGGAGCCATCGGGCTGGGAATAGTATTTGTTATCCTGATGGCCTATGAATGGGCAGCGATTCCTTACAGCCAGGTTTACAGCGATGTCTTCCGCATGATGACTGGTTTTCATGTGGTTCATGCTGTCGCTATTGGCCTTTTTATGTACAGGGTAGGACGCAGCGCCCAGGTCGGCCTCTACCATTCGGCCAACTTCTGGCCTGTCGAGGGGGCAGCAGGGTTGTGGTATTTTGTGGTGGTGGCCTGGCTGTTATTTTATGTCGTACTGTATCTGGTATAATTGCGAGTGATCCGGTGATGCGCAATAAGGGCTGAGCAGTGACCCCTGCTTAGCGTCTGGCACTCGTAATTCGGCGCTTTCACAAGGGAAGGGATTTGGTTTATGCAACCAGGATTAAGCCGCGCGATACCCATGGGTATTCTGGGCTTCATAGTAGGAATGGTGCTGCTCGTCCTCATCCGCAGCTTGCAAAGTCTGGAGCCGGTGATGGATGCGGAATTAGCGATGATTTTGGGCGCGTTTATCAGCGCCGGGTTCTTCGTATGGGGCATGGGCGCGTTTGATCCACGCATGAACCAACATGCTCATGAACCGGGTGAACACGATGACGAACACGCGCTGGCCCTGGTAGAAGAACATGCTGAGATTGAAAGGCCTGGTGAAATCCTGGGCGGCTATGTGTGGCTGGTGACGACGCTGCTGCTGGCCGTCATTCTGGCGATTGCGGTGGTGGCCTTTTTGCCCAATGGGCTGACCCTGCAAACCGTGCCGCAAGGCCCCGGTAACACCGCCAGCATCAGCTTTTACGAGGTTGAACTTTTCGGCCAGACGATGGCGGTCAGTGGACTGACGATTTTAATCATCTTCGTGATCGTGATGCTGGCCTCCCTGGCGGCGATTGCAGGTGCGATGGGGATGCTGATCTTTAACCTGTCGGCAGGCGTGACACAGGTGCAGGCCATGCCGAAAACCGAAATCCCACCTGCCCCACTGGAACAACGCAGCGGCCCGGCGGCGCGCGTCGGCTTTTTACTGCTGTTTCTGGTCGTTTTTCTGGCCCTGTTTGCGCTGTTTTATTATGTGCTGATTGGCATCATCCTGGGGCCAACCCTGCTGAACCTGATGCTGTCGCTGCCGCAGGCGCTCTTGCTGGCGATCATTATCCTGCGTCCGCGCGCTACGGCGCGTTTCGTGGGGCGCGCGGCGGGCTGGCTGGCAAAACAGCTCCGGCGTTTGCCCAATGCCTTACAGTAAAGTCGCCAGTTGCCCGCCCATAGTCGTTAGCCTGCTCACCGCTCATCACTAAGAACAGGCAAATTACTGGCTGGGGACTAAAGACCATAGATTGATGCCTGAAGACTAAGGACTTTTTATGAGCGAAATGTCAGTTAAACAGGATAAGGGCTATATCGCCCCGCCGACCAACAAGGTCACGATTCCTGATAAAAAGCAGATTGAGAATGCCAAGTTTGCCATGTGGCTGTATCTGGCCTCGGAAGTGGTTATTTTCGGCACGCTGATTGCGGTGTATGTCGTGTTCCGCTTCACTAACCCGGAGGTGGTGCGGCAGGTGCATGATGAACTCGGCATCGCACTGGTCAGCTTCAACACCTTCCTGCTGCTGGCAAGCAGTTGGGCGATGGTGATGGGCCTGCGCGCGATCAAGCGTGGTGACGAGTCCGGTCTGGTGCGGTGGATCGGCCTGACGGCCATTATGGGTGCGGTGTTTGTGGGCTTGCAGTATGTGGAGTACAGTGAACTGGCACATCTGGGGCTGCATCTGGGCACCGAGTGGGGGATGCGCTTCTATGCGCCGACAGCCTTTCATGGTGCGCATGTGATCGTCGGGGTATTTTGGGCGCTGCGCATTGTGGCGCGAGGTCGCCGAGGATATTATAGCCCGCAGAATTACCTGGGGGTGGAAATCTTTGGCCTGTACTGGCATTTTGTCGATGTGGTCTGGATTTTCCTGTTCACGATCATTTATCTGGTCTAGGGGGCGATGATGGCGGACGAGAACAAGATGACCAAAGAGAGCCAGACGCTGCACGAAGAACAGTCTGGCGAACCCGTTAAGGCGACACCGGAATATACTCCAGAGGAAGTCCAGCGCCTGGAAGAGGCCGGAGAACTGCCCGAAGCCGAAAACATCGTGGACGAAGCACTGACCGGAGCGATGGAAGCTGCGGAAGATGCGGTAGATGCCCCCGTGGTCGAGGGTTTCGACAAGGCTGTGACCGCCGTCCAGGAAGCGTTTGAGTCGGTTGTGGACGATACCAGCGCACCCCACGTGCAGGATTATCACGATACTGTGACGATCATGGGACGCGAAGTCACTGTGCCTGGTGGTATTTACACGGTGGTCTTTGTGGCCCTGGGTGTCTTTACACTGATAGAGGTCTTGTTGTCAGAACTGCCGCGGGGCCTGCTCACCGTGCCGCTGATGCTGAGCCTGGCCTTTGTCAAGGCGCTGCTGGTGGTGGTCTATTATATGCACCTGCGTGAGGACAGCCGCGTATTTACATTTGCGCTGGTGCTGCCTTCCGTCGTGATGCTGGTGTCGGTGTTGTTTCTGTTGGCAGACGCGGGCACGGGTTACTAAACGGGGGACTGCGGGATGCAGGTAGACCTGGCGGAACAGGTAGCGCTGGTCACGGGTTCGGCACATCGTGTCGGGCGGGCGATAGCGCTGGAACTGGCGCGGCGCGGCGTACATATTATGGTGCATTATCACAGTTCCGCGCCAGATGACGTGCGCAGCACGATGCAGGATATTAAGTCCATGGGCGTGGATGCCTTTTCGGTACAGGCCGATATTGGCGTGGCGGAAGGCATCGAGCACATCTTCGCGGCAGTGCAGGAGCATTTCGGCAGGCTCGATATTCTGGTCAACAGTGCCTCCAATTTTCAGAAACGCCATTTGCTGGAAGTGACGCTGGAAGACTGGCAGGAAACCCTGGCGACCAACCTGACCGGGCCATTCCTGTGTACACAGGCGGCAGCAGCGCTGATGCGCCAGAATGATCCTCCCGGCGGGGTGATCGTCAACATCGGGGATCGGGGTTCACTGGAACCGTGGCCGGAATATGCGCATCATGGCATCAGCAAAGCCGGGCTGCTGGCGCTTGCGCAGGTCAGTGCGGTCAGCCTGGGGCCAGATATTCGCGTTAATACAGTTATCCCTGGCCCGGTGATGAAACCTGCCGGACGCAGCATGAGCGACGAGGACTGGGCAGCGCTGGGCGCAGAGCTGCCTCTGAAGCGCACCGGCCAGGCAGAAGATGTGGCGCGTGCAGTGGCTTACCTGGCCAGTGAGGACTTCCTCACCGGGGCGGTGCTGCACGTTAACGGCGGCGAACACCTGTCATAAGGCAGCTTTTCCTGCGGCTACGCAACATAATAGGCAGCGATAGAGAGCAGCACGGCGATCAGTGCGGAGATAGTCGCCAGGCGACAAAGCGGCTGGACACGTGTTTCCAACAGCCGAAGCTGTGGGTCGATATGCCGCTGAAGGCGGTGGTTGCCGCCCCGGTGACGGTATGACCAGTGCAGCGGCATCAACATCACAGGCATGACCCCGATTGACCACACCAGATAACCCACTGACAGCACGATGAAAACCGGAAAAAAATCCGTCTGAAGCAGGGGCAGCATCAGGAAGGCGATCATCGTCGTCCAGATGAGCATGAGCAGCGTCTTGACATAACGCAGCACCAGCCGCCGCAGATACATCACATGCCGCACCAGCGACATCTCCGTCAGTGCCACATCCTCCATCAACGTGCGATCAAGGCTGCGCGCCAGCCCCATAGCCGTGTTAAAGCGCAGTACATTCTTTTTGTCAATATCCGGCGGCAGCACGTCCAGCGCTTCGAGCTGGCTCAGATTGCGCGTCGTGGGGATAATGCCACCCTGAGTTTCCTCGATAATCGTATCGAAATAATGCTCACGCCAGTTTTCGCTAAAAGGAATGGTGAAATCAATATGATCATGCTGGTACTGAAAGCGCATGATATCGCGTTTGAGTCGGGGTGATTCGTCCGGCCAGAAGTTGAGGCCAGTGAGCGCGAAGGACGGGTTGAGCAGATCGGCCGGGAAACCCGGCATATAGATCGTAAAATAGAACTTTACAATGTCCCTGAGCAGTAAATACACCCCATAAAGGGGAATGGCCAGCGAGAGCAGCAGGGGATAAAGCAGTGTGCCATAGAGTACCAGTGTCAGCAGTACACCATTGTTGGTGCTCAATTCCGGAAACTGGTTGCCAGCCTGGGTCAGCAGAATCACCAGTATATTATCAATCGCGTCTTTGAGAAATGCGGGGATAAGCAGCAGCAGCCCCGCGCCGCCCACAAACGCCAGTGCGATGCGGTGCAGGGTGGACAGGCGCACCTCGCAGCGCTGCAAATACTGGCGCATAGCATTACGCTGATCCTGGGTATATTCGGCGGTTTCGTCAGGGTCGGTGGTATTTGTGTGAAACATGAGAGGCTTTCCTGGGTTGTAAGTGTTATGCGCAAAATAAAACACCCGGACAGCAGGCTGCGATCTCAGGTGTGTTAAACCATACTACAGAAGAGACTGATGATCGAGTGCTATACCGGGCGGTCTGGCAAACCCGCCGGACGGCCACAACCTTTATTCCTGGCCTGTCAGAGTGTACAGATAGGCGATGATGTTCAGGATTTGCTCATCAGTGAGTGGTGGATAACCACCGCGATAAGGATGTGGGTAGCTTTCTTCCGGGTTCAACGGAGGCTGTTCCAGCGTGAGGAATTCCAGCAGGCCGATTCCCTCATGTCCAGCCAGCAGGGTACTGTCCGCCAGTGCCGGGCCTGTGAACTCCACGCCTTGCCCATCCAGGCCATGACAGCCCGCGCAGGCGCGGTTGTAAGCTACTTCGCCGCTGCTGAAGAACAGATCGGGCGCTGGCTCTGCGGATTGCGCCCCCCCCGCTATCTCTGTTGAGGTGGTGGACAGCGACGGCGCGACAAACTCGGTGGGTGTGGGGCGTGGGCCGCTGTCTGTCGGACGCACGGTGGGTTGGACAGCCGCGACAGGCACGCTTTGATTCAGACTGCGCATATAGGCGATCACGTTGTCCAGATCGGCATCCGTCAGGTTGGGATTGCCGCCTTTGGCGGGCATGGCAACCCCGGTACTGTTGGCCGGGTCAGTGACAGCCCTCCCCACCAGCAGGAAGTCGTGCAGCTCATCATCTGTCATATCGTTGATAAAGCCACTGTTGGCGATGGGCAGCCCCAACCCCGGTATGCCGCGCGCGTTAAAGCCATGGCAGGCCGCGCACAGCGATTGGTAAATCTGTTCTCCGGCGTTGACCTGTGCGGGGTCCAGCACTGCTGCGACACTCTGCGGCTCGGCAGTCGGCGGTAGTGGGCTGGGTGGAGTGGTGGGCTGGGCCACAGCGACCTGGGTAGGACGCGGTGTAGGTGTCACCGGGCGCGGACGGGCGGACGGCATCACACCAATAGTGATGACCAGTACGACGGTCAGCCCCACAAACAGTACCAGCAGTTGTACAAGCGGAAAGACTTCACGATGAGGTTTTGGGTTCATCCGGTTGCCCTACAATATGTTTGCATGTAACCTGAATAATATGTGTTTCCAACTGAAGTGAAAAGTTTCGCGTCAGTGTAACCCCTGACGCGAAAGACAGCACTACATACATGATTATTGGCGGGTTGAGCCAAAACCTCTAGTGAACTTTGTCACATAATCTTATGACACCTGTGGCTTACATCCGGGACATCATCTCGGTAAGCTAACTATATTCTTTTTATGAGAGGAGTTTTCACTGTGAAAGATCAGATCGGGCGGAGGGATTTTCTGCGGTTAGCAGGGGTAAGTTCGGTGGGCGTGGGAGCGGCGGCCTGGATAAAGCCGGATGTACAGCAGCATGAATCCCACATCCCGGC
>JBGSXK010000156.1:0-9871 GCA_041751455.1 Anaerolineae bacterium | reverse complement strand
ACGAGGGCAATCACAAGAGCGATGCCAACAATACTGCCAACCATGATCAGCATATTACGCTGTTGATTTGGGTTTAATGCTGTTGTGCGTTTGGTTGCGTCCATGACACTATTCCAATCCTATAAACTACTTAGAACAACTCAAAATAAAACATCTCGCCACAATCAGCGTTTCAGATGCACACCAGGAATTAACCAGGGAACACGCCGTTGATGGATAACATACTCGCTGCCAAAAGCCATCAGCCATTTTCTTCCACAAGTGAACCTAATATACCAAAGTATACCGTTGCTGCGGGATTAAAAACCAGTATTAATTCTCTCATGATTTGTAGTAGTGGCCAGATGTACAGCAGGGAAAACAGATAGAGCGAATGCCATACCCCAGTTGATAGATACTGCCTGTCTGTAAGGCTCTGCAGGAAGTGTTACCCCAAAAGTGATCATTGCGAGTAAGATAAGGAGCATAATAAGTGACCTCAGGAGAATAGAACGGTGCGTGCAGTTGATATTATTGCGCGGAAGCGCGATGGCGAAACCCTGACTCAGGACGAGATCACCTGGTTTATTGATGCATATACAGCAGGAAACTTACCCGACTACCAGGCGGCAGCATTGCTAATGGCTATTTGCATCCAGGGGATGAGCCGGGAAGAGATCACGCACCTGACGCTGGCGATGGCACATTCTGGAGAAGTACTCGACCTAGCCACGATGCTTGGGGGATACGCAGTAGATAAACATTCATCCGGTGGAGTCGGTGATAAAACCACGCTGGTGGTACTGCCGTTGGTGGCCGCCTGTGGGGTACCTGTAGCGAAGATGAGCGGGCGAGGGTTGGGATATTCCGGCGGGACGCTGGATAAGCTGGAAGCGATTGCCGGGTATAACGTGAACCTCTCCACGGCAGAATTTGAAAATCTGGCACGGAAAAACGGAATTGTGCTTTCCGGCCAATCGGGGGACCTATCCCCGGCGGATGGCAGCCTGTACGCGCTACGCGATGTTACAGCCACTGTGCCCAGTCTGCCGTTGATCGCCAGCAGTATCATGAGCAAGAAGATTGCAGCGGGCGCAAGTGGCATTGTGCTGGATGTCAAAATGGGCGAGGGCGCATTTATGACAAACCTGGATGATGCGCGCCAGTTAGCACAGATGATGGTTGTCATTGGTGTGGATGCGGGGAGAGATATGATCGCTGTGATTTCCGACATGAACCAGCCGCTTGGCGAGGCGGTAGGTAATGCGCTTGAAGTCGCTGAGGCGATTGAAACGCTCAATAATGCTGGCCCGGTGGATTTTCGCGAACATTGCCTGACTGTGGCCGGATATATGCTGCGTCTGGCAGGGCAGGGCGAAAAATGGCGGGATGAAGATGAAACACGGTCACTGTTGATTGACCGCCTAGAAGCGGGTCATGCGTTGGGTAAATTCCGACAGATGGTAGACGCACAGGGGGGTGATGTCCGCATGGTGGATGACCCTTTAAAGCTGCCTCAGGCCAGCCTGGTTGAGCCAATCGCAGCTCACAGAACAGGTTATATAACCCATATCAGCGCGATCAAAGCAGCCATCGCTGCCTTTGAGTTGGGCGCGGGACGCGAAAAAAAGGGCGATCCAATTGATCTGGCTGTTGGAGTGAAAGTGGGTGTGAAAGTCGGGGATTATGTTCAGGCGGGTGATCGCTTAGCCACAATTTACGCTAACAATAAGACCCGGTTAGAAAGATGCCGCGAGATTTTACAGGAAGCTATTAGCTTCAGTGATCACCCAGTGGAACCCTTACCTCTGTTTTACGAAACCATGTACGGGAGTGATCAATAATCTAACCCCGCAGGCTTACACAATTGAGCAGAAAGCATCCCGTTCCAGTCAGGAGCCGTATTTTTATTCATACATCACACATTGCCAGCCATTGGTATAGATTTAACGAAGCACATGATGCCCCGGCAGACTGATATAGCTGGCTCTTCAGCAGATTGTTGTTGTCATAGGTGTACAGGCGAATGGGCGCATCCAACCAGTAACCGGCCTCAAAGCGAATTATTCCGTTTAAACCCTGATATACAGTGCTTGTTATGGTTTGCTGCACTACAGTGCGCAAACCCTTATTGACCTCTGTGGCTTGCAGGATAATGTATGCTGCGTCATAAGTGAGCGCGGCCAATAAACCCGGCTGTGGCGCGAAAGGATCACTACCACGATAACGTGTTGTAAATTCGGCATCGGGCAGGACGGCACTGGAAACTACAGTGATTTCGCTCAAGTCGGGACGCAGTTGAGGAAACTGCACCAGTGCGCAGACTTCGCCACAACGCAGCGGGGCTTCTCGCTGTGCGACTTCGGTCACGCTGACTGTGGCGGGTACAGTTAATTGCTCTTGAATCCTCTGATTTGCGAGGATAAAAACGTGATCCCCCTGCGGGTACGCACCCCAGTGCCCAATGATGATCACACTCAGATCACCGAAGGCTTGCTGTGTTTCGGCGGCCGCGGCGGCGTGACCTAATACGATAGCCGCCTGTACTGTAGGGTCAGCAGCCAGCGCACGGGCGCGTTCAGCAGCGCTGCTGATGGTGCCGCCATCATCAACCGGCAAAAGTTCAAAATTCACTCCGTCGTATGATGTATCCTGTAATGCCAGCCTTGCCGCATATAACGCTTCGTAACCCACCTCGCGATAGCGGCCTTCAAATGGCGCAAGCAGGGCGATGCGCTGGACAAGCTGGGCGCGGGGAGTGGCACAGGCACTTAGTAAAAGCAGCAGGGGCAGCAGGTTTCTAACACCCATTCGCCAGATGCTCCTCAAAGGTGCGGGCGAATTTGTGAAAGCCACTGCCGTTACAGTCGGCACGGAAGTAGAAAAACTCCGAGGCTGCGGGATATACGACAGCATTAATGGCAGATAGACCAGGATTGGCAATGGGGCCGGGGGGCAGGCCAGTATTTAAGTAAGTGTTATAGCTGGATACCGCTGCTGTGTAATCCGCTTGTGTGATTTGCGGCCACCACGCCCCATTCTGGAAGCCAATTCCATACTGTACCGTAGGATCAGCATCCAGCTTCATGCCGATAGCGAGTCGATTCCGATAGACCCCGGCAATCTGTGGATTTTCCTGGGGGTGAACTGATTCGCGCTCAACAATTGAAGCCAGGGTGACGATTTCGTAGAGCGAAAGCCCCTGTGAGGCCGCATCATTGCGAAGTTGTGTAGCCACACGTTCCAGAAATTGACCCGTCAGTGTGTCACGCAATCCCTCGGCTGTAATATCAGGTGGAAGTTGATAGGTATCAGGAAAAAGAAAACCTTCCAGAGATACTCCGGGCGGCAGGCCAACCTGCGTGACGAAATCAGGGTCAAATGTCATGCCAGGGCCAATCACGGCCAGGAAGTCCGCTCCACTAAAACCGAATAAGCGGTTACGGTCAACAGCGTCTGCTACTTCCTCAATACGCCAGCCTTCCAGAATTCGGAAAGGGATGAAACTGTTGCGTGAGTCCGTGAGAGCCAGAGCAATTTGTGGAATAGTCTGGGTCTGGTTGAGGAAATAAGTTCCGGCTTCCAGCTCAACATCGAGGCTTGCCACGCGCACATAATCTACAAACAAGTCGGGATCGCTTATGAGGCTGGCATTGAAAAGATTTTGCGCGATGCCACGCGGTGATTCACCCGTATTGATCGTAAAACGCAAGGGAGTATCATCACTGCCAACAGGCCGATTCAGATCATCCTGGCGAGAAGTGAGCCGGAAGCGTATGATTTCAGTCTGGACAAAATCAACCGGGCGGCCACCGGAAATCACGAGTAAGGCGGCGGCACATACTGCCACGACAAGCACCAAAAACGCGCCCAGCCCCAGCAGTATTTTCATAATCTGATTCAATCGTAACACTCCATGAAATTCACATTAATATGTAGTATAGCGAGGGGAGACATGAAGTAAAGCGGCGTTTGTCCTACGCTGAAGGCGGGGCAGCCAAACCATCGTGTACGGCATTAAGATAACTTTGCAGGATGACTCGCGCGGCCAGATCATCAATTGGCTGGGTGAATTTCCGGCGCTGCTGGCGTGCCAGCGTGCGGGCATCTTCGCTGGAAAGCTGCTCGTCCCATAATACAATAGGCAGCGAGGTCATTTCCCGCAGGCGCTCCACCCATAAGCGCACGGTATCGGCCTGGGTGTGCTGGCCCGGCGCAGCTTCATAATTAGTTGGTACACCTACCACAATAGCGATTACGTGCTGCTCTGCCGCAATATGGTTGATTTTCGCAAAGTCCTCGGCTCTGGACGAGCGCTTAATAATCGCCAACTCTTTGGCGACCAGCCCAGAGGCATCGCTGACGGCCAAACCAATCCGCTTTAGTCCGTGATCGATCCCTAACAGCCGCCCTTGGATCATGGCATCACCCGTTCAATTCTTATCCCAATACGAATGGGCAGGATGGGCATCTGCCCGAACCAATCGGGTGAAACTTCAACCCGTGGGGTGAGTTCTGGCTCTAAATCCAGTTCGGTGAGCATATAAACCAAGGCATCGTTCACCGAGCGACCCGCGAGGCGCTCCTGTAATTGCCCTACATTGATCTGACTTTCCACCCGCGCACTGCCAATCATCATAAACATTACCTGACCGTTTTGGAAAACCTCATTTACAGGTCCGCTCTGATACTGGATAGTCTCTGACCTGACTTCACGCCCGCGTGGAATCTGGCGGGCGAGCTGTGCAAAGACGATCTGCTGGCCGAAGCGCTCATTGACGGCGGTGCCCTGGATAGTAGCACGCATGGTCAGTGTCAGAGTGTCTGCAACCTCGCCCGGTGCTGCGCTGAAAGTTGTCCAGTCACTGCGTTCTTCCATGATAGCGATCGTCTCTGGGATGAGAAATTGTGAGTCTTCCAAAAGCGGCTGCATCTCGGTGTAGGCACGGGATTGTAGCTGCTGGCGCACGGTTGCGAGCAGGCGATCCTGATCGGTCTGACTAACCGCTGTAATTGTGCGGCTGATTCCACCGGATGTTGGGTTAATGTTCAGGACAGCCACGCTTTCTGTCAGAGTGCCAATCACCGTATTAATCAGACCACTATCCACATTGCCCACCTCCCCGGCAGAGCTTTGCAGTGCTTCAATGGCAACTTCAACCTGCTGGCCGATACCTGCGGGGACATTAACCTCGCGGGTAGTGCGGAACAGGATGGGTGTCCCGGCGCTAGTGCTGATGGTCGTGCTAACCGGCACGATCACTCCGGCATTCGTCTGGTTGATGAAGACCACTGACCCGGTAGCGGGCATGTCACCTAAATCCTGTGATCCGGTAGCCGGAATCGTGCTGGTTTCCTCAATAGTCAATTGCAACCGGGTCGCCGGGATTGTTGCACCTTCAATATCCACTTCGCGTGCGTCCGGGTCTGCGATAATGCTGGCTTCAGTTGTGACGATGCTGGTGGCTGGATTGAGTGTGACGGTTGCGCCAGGGACAACCACGTAAACCAGCGCCAGGATGACCAACAGCAATGCAACCAGCATGATAGCACGGGTGAGCCGCCGACGTGCGCGTGATTCTTCAGTTTCTTCCACACGGATGCGGCTGGCGACAGGCATTAGTTCGTCCGGGTCAGGGGAGTCTTTGGGCCTGCGAAAGCGGCTGGCGAACTCCTTAGCGCGTCCCCGCCGCCAGCGTGCGCGCTCACTGGCTCCAATGGTTTCAAAAGTGCTGATGTTCAATTCCTGAGCATGTTTTGTCACCTGCGCGTCATGGGATACGAGTGCCAGTTGAATGGCGCGACGCATAGCTTCACGCTGTATCAGTACCAGGTCGAGTTTGCGAGTGAGGACAGTACCGTCTTCGGGCCAGATGAGCAGTACTCGTTTGCCGTGAAAGAACGACAGGCGATCACGTACTGAAGGCACGTCATCGCCCTTATCAAGCTGAATGAATTCCGGACGCTCTCGGCTCATAAATTTAGCTGTTGTTCGCTGTTTCAGTGATCAACTGGCGCGCTTTTTCCAATGCTTCCGGCAACTTAGCGATGTCTTTGCCGCCTGCCTGTGCCAGATTAGGACGGCCTCCCCCACCTCCCCCGACTACACTGGCAATAGACTTTATCAGATTACCTGCATGAAATCCCTTTTTGGTCAGATCATCGGTGACAGCAGCCAATAGCTGTGGGCGACCCTCAATCTCGCTGCCAATGACCAGCACCCCACTATGAACTTTATTGCGAAACCAGTCGGAAATCTCGCGCAGGTTATCCATCGTCATGTTATCCATGCGTGCGATGAGTGCAGGAATACCGCCAATTGTTTCCAGATGATCCAGCTGGTGATTGAAGTTATACCGTGCGATTTCGCGCCGCAGGGCTTCGATTTCCTTTTTGTTTGCTGTGAGTTCGTCCTGCAAGGCGATAAGCCGCTCTCCGATACGCTCTGGCGTAGTCCCCAACAACGCTGCACTGTGGTTCAAGGTGTTGAGATTGCGCTGGATATATTCACGAGCAGCACGCCCGGTTAATGCCTCTACGCGACGGATGCCTGCGCTCACGCTGCCCTCACTGACCACGACCAACAGGCCGATTTCCGAGGTTTCACGCACATGAACACCCCCGCAGAGTTCATAACTGTAACGGCTGCCATTATTTGCCACTACTACTGTGCGTACGACATCGCCGTACTTTTCGCCGAAAAGCGCCATTGCCCCTTCTTGCCGGGCCTGGGCCAGCGATTTTTCTTCGGCTGTCACCGGATAATTGGCAAGGATCACATCGTTGATTTCTGCCTCAATGGCCTGTAGTTCTTCGGCTGTGACTTTGCCCTCATGGGCGAAGTCAAAACGTAGCCTGTCGGGTGCGACCAGCGAACCACGCTGCTGCACATGGGTGCCCAGGTGGTTGCGCAGTGCTGCGTGGAGCAGGTGGGTGCCCGTGTGGTTACGGGTAATATCGACGCGGCGTTCATTATCTACTTCTGCATGAGCCGCTGCACCTTCACGAGGTGTGCCTTCAATTACTTCGCCAACATGGACAATCAAGCCGCCAACCGGGCGACGCATCTCCTCGACTTCAATCACCCATTCTGTGCCTCGGATAAAGCCTGTATCACTGACCTGTCCGCCAGCCTCCACATAGAATGGTGTTTGTCCCAGGACCACCTCGACACGATCTCCAGTGATAGCACGTTCGACACGCTGGCCATTCTGGAGCAACGCCAGGATATGGTCATCGAGAGCGGTGGGGCCATAGGGATCGTAAATTACTCCCTTTTCGCTGAGTTTATTTTCTGCTTTAAGCTGCTGGAGCAGCAGGTTGTACTCATCTGCTGAGGCGATGTGACCAATAGCCTGCCCACCGCCACTAACTTGGGAGTGACGTTCGTCTTCTGCCAGAAAGCCTTCTAAATCTACTGTGAAACCATTTTCCTCCGCAATATCTTTGATGACTTCCAGTGGCAGGCCGAGTGTTGCCTTGAGGTAAAATGCCTGCTGGCCGGGTAGCTCGTTGTGGCTCTGTGCCTTCAGTGTGGCGAGCATGGTTTCCATCTCGCTTAAACCCCGGTCAAGCGTACGCCGGAAGCGCACCTCTTCCTGTGTGATCACCCTTTTGATGGCAGCAGATCGCTCAACCAGTTCGGTATAATGCCCGCCCATAATGTCAAAGACCGCACCCGCGACCTGTGCGAGGAAAGGTTCATTGAAGCCGATCTTTGCACCAAAGCGCGCTGCCCGGCGGATGACCAGACGACAGACAGAATCGCGTCCCTTTGCGCCAGGCATCACCCCGTCAGCAATGAGAAAGACCGCTGCACGAATATGATCAGCAATGACGCGGTAAGGCACGATATTTGCCTCGCGTTCAGCATCCGTATGTCCGGTGAGGCGTTGAGTGGCCTCGATGATCGGCATAAACAGGTCAGTTTCATAATTTGCGGTTACACCCTGTACAACAGTTGTGATACGCTCCAGGCCCATGCCAGTATCCACACACGGTTTGGGCAGTGGCTCGTCATATTGCGCTGTGTGTTCCGGGTCAGGTTGGGTGCGGTTAAATTGCATAAATACAAGATTCCAGATTTCCAAGAAACGGTCATCATCCGCTTCTAAAGAGCCGATAATGCCTTCTTCACCAAGTTGTGGAAATTTGTCCCAATGGATTTCGGTACAGGGGCCACAGGGACCGGTTTCGGCCATTTGCCAGAAATTATCGTCGGGGCCTAACCGCGCGATGCGGCTGTGGCTTACCCCAATTTCATTTGCCCACAGGTTGTAGCTTTCTTCATCTTTTTCGTAAATTGTGACTGCCAATCGATCCGCAGGCAGGCCATAGACCTGAGTGAGCAGCGCCCAAGCATAACGCATGGCATCCAGCTTGAAGTAATCGCCGAAGCTGAAGTTGCCTAGCATCTCGAAAAATGTGTGATGACGCGGCGAAGGCCCAACATTCTCAAGATCATTATGCTTGCCCGACACGCGCATCACCTTCTGCGCGGTGGTCGCGCGGGTATAGTCGCGTTTATCCAACCCAAGAAACACATCTTTAAACTGCACCATACCTGCGTTGGTGAACAACAGGGTAGGGTCGTTGCCGGGGACAAGCGAAGATGAGGCTACTTTTTTATGCCCCATTTCTTCAAAAAAGTCCAAAAACGCCTCGCGTATTTCGGCGCTGGTCATATATTTCATCAGAGGTTTTCCTTAGAGAATGGTTGCCTTTGCCTGTGACAGGAATTATATTCACACAAATTTGGCTTAACAAGGCGCGTTACCATGATTTCCGAAATTCATCCTGGATCAATTGCCTCATTGGTCAATGCTCAGCACGGCAGCCCATTTGATTTACTCGGCCCACATGATATGGGTGACCAGCATGTATCTGTGCGCGCCTTTTACCCAACAGCACGCAGGCTTTACTTGGTGAATGATGCGCAGCAGCAGCGCGTCGAGATGAATCTTCTGGATGATGCGGGCTTTTTCGAGGTGACACTTGCAGGACGCAGAGCCGAGTTGAAATATCATTACGAAGTGGAAACCCATAACGGCCAGCATGGAACTCTTCATGATCCCTATGCCTTCCCCCCGCAGTTATCTGATTATGATGCTTACCTCTTCAGCGAGGGAAAACATCTTTATATTTACGAAAAGCTCGGTGCGCATATCCGAGAAGTGGATGGCATTGCCGGTGTGTTTTTCGCCGTGTGGGCACCCAACGCACAACGGGTAAGCGTCATCGGGGATTTCAACCATTGGGATGCACGGATCCACCCTATGCTGCTGCATGTCGAAAGCGGTATCTGGGAATTATTTCTACCCGGGCTGACAGAAGGAGCGGTTTACCGGTACGATATTCGCTCAGGTACAGAGGGGTATTACGTTCAGAAAACCGACCCCTACGGGTTTTTTACAGAGCGTCGTCCTAATAATGCCTCGATTGTTGCTGAGCTCAGCAGCTATGAGTGGGGAGATGAAGCCTGGAAGACGGCACGAATGGGGCAGGACGTGCTGAGTAAGGCTATCAACATCTATGAGGTGCATCCTGGTTCCTGGCAGCGAAAGCCCGACGGGACATGGTTAAACTACCGTGAGCTGGCGCATGAACTGGTGCAGTATGCTCAGGACATGGGGTATACACACCTGGAATTGATGCCTGTAATGGAACACCCTCTGGATGCCTCCTGGGGCTATCAGGTCACAGGGTATTTTGCTGTGACCAGTCGTTATGGTCAGCCGGAAGATTTTATGTACTTTGTTGATTACTGTCACCAGCATAATATTGGCGTGATTCTCGATTGGGTTCCGGCACACTTCCCCAAAGATGCCCATGGCCTTAGTTACTTTGACGGGACTCATCTTTATGAACATGCCGATCCACGTCAGGGTGAACA
>JBGSXK010000155.1:0-3955 GCA_041751455.1 Anaerolineae bacterium | reverse complement strand
AAAAATGCTCTTTTGTCAGGGGGACAAAACCAGACAAAACGCCTTTATCGGCTGCCGGATGCCGCCACTCTCTGTCTGAATCTGGGTGTACAGCTTACCCCTGGCGACCCCTTGACACTGGAGGATGTGCGCAGTGCCAGGCGCTATCGCCAGGCGCTCCACCGCGCTCTGTTCGCCCGCCGTCCCGGTAGATACGGCCAATGCCTGCTGGCTCGGCGTATCGGTGTGAGCTGTCGCACCATCCGTCGTTACAACCGGCAACTCGACATCCGCGTAAGCCACACCTATGATGAAATCCCTCTTGGCTGGTTTAACCTGGAGACTCTGCCACTGGCAGCGGATGTCGAACGCTTTCATCTTAGTATCCCTGGCCATTTTTTGCTGGACGATATGGGCAAGCGCTGGCCGATCAAACGTGAGATCGCGCAGATGCTGCTCAGGCAGGGGCGCAGGGTGTCACGGATGCGGCAGGGTGTGAATGATTACCGGGTAGGGCCGTGGCCTGTACTGGCGAGTGCCGTTAATCACACAACAGTAGCCCCGCAGATGGCAACGCCTTCTCTTGCCTTACATGCTAATGCTCCTGGTGGGCCGTATGATCATTTTGGTCTTTCCTTGCGCTCTGTAGCAGCACCGTCTGAACCTGCTCATATCCCGCCTGTAATCATACGAGAAGCGGCTTTTGCGCCGTTTTCGTCGGGGTCATGGCTGATAACCCCCGCAGCGACAGAAGCCCGGCAGGAATACAAAAATCCGGCTTCGTTTCATCATCCACTTAGTGATGCCTGTGTGGAGCGGCTGGCCCAGCGGGTACATGAGGCTGCGGCTGATCTGAGCCTGCCCAACGCGCGGCGGCTGGTGAAGACCTATGGCGAAATGCCTGTACAGGCCGCGCTGCGCCGGATGAAGTGGCTGCAAGCGCGTGGCAAAATCAATTCTCCCGCAGGGTTTATGGTGACTGCCTCAAGAGTGAGCTGGCGCATCCACCATAATGCCGATAGCCCTATGAGCCGCGCGCCGCGCTTCCGGGCACAGCCAAAAGGCCGCCGCTCCCGCCGAACAACCTCTGTAACGGACATGGCCCTGTGACTGGAAAGTGTCGGCACGCCGACACTTTTAAACGGGGGATTTTGCAAATTTCATCTGCTCACGTTAAACTTTGCTATGTAAGCATAATGCAAAACACAGGGAGTTGCCTGTATGAAGATGCTGGAACCCAAATACAAAGCCCCGCCAATCACCGATCAGGCGCAGAAGCTGCTGGATGCGCTGCAATCCAACCCCGGCCAGTGGCTTACACGTAAGTCTATTGCGGAAAAGCTCGGCAAACGCCGCCTGACCCCTTACGACATCGAGCTGCTGCAACGCCTGTGCGATGAGCGTCTTGCAGAAATTGGCAAACGCCCCAATCCTACGCCTATTGGTTATGAATACGCTTACCGTGCGCTGGATAACCCGGCGAGATGATGAGGTCATGATGAAGATAATCACACTGCTCAATGAAAAAGGCGGTGTCGGTAAAACGACTCTCAGTGTGCATCTGGCCGCCGGATTGGCGATCAAAGGCCACCGGGTGCTTCTGGTCGATGCCGACGCACAGGGACACGCGACAGTCATGTTTGGGCTGGCGAAAGAACCGGGTTTGCATGATTTGCTGGTGCGCAATACCCCGTTCCAGCGGGCACTGCGCGTAGTTTCGCCAGAGGTCTACGAGATTCCCGGCGAGCCCGTGCGAGGCCGCTTGTTTGTGCTGCCTTCCAATGTGGAGACACGGAATATCGCCACCAATATCCACAATCCGTTGATCGTGCGCGATAAAGTGATGCAGTTGGAAAGTGTGGTCGATACTGTGATCTTCGACACGTCTCCTACACCCTCGCTGCTGCATGGCGCAATTGCCTTGGCAACAGATGGTATTCTCATCCCGACGCTGTGCGAAATCCTGGCCTTTGACGGTGTGCGCGAAAGCCTGCTGCACCGTGACAGCTTCATCACGAAAAAGCAGTCGCTTGGGCTGGGTACAGTGGAACTGCTGGGCATTATCCCCACCCGTTTTAAACCACAAACGCTGGAACACAGCGAGATGCTGGAGGAACTGAAAGGCGCGTTTGGCGCGGTCGTCTGGGAGCCTATTCATGATCGCATTATCTGGAGTGAAGCCGCCCGTGCCTATAAACCCGCCTTTAGCTATGCACCCGGCACCCAGGCGGCGCGTGATGCCTGGGCACTGGTCAACCGCGCCGAGGAGGTAATCGCCAATGTCACGTCGTGACCGTAATCAACTGGGTAAAGCCTTCGATAACGCGCCGCCACCCATTACCATGCACGAAATTGACGAGGCCCTTTACAGCGCCTTTGCGGCTGTTGATGAAGGCCGTATGGATGCCGAACCTGTCAGTATCTTTCGCGTCTATCCCGACCCGACTCAGCCACGCCGCACTATAGTGTCGGCATGCCGACACTTTTGGAACGTTCAGCCAGATACTACAGTAGTGCTGTTCGATAAATGGCTGAAGGCCATCACCGGTGAGCGTTACCTGGCGCTGGAAGCCGCCAATCTCCCGGAAGCTGAGCGCCAGCGCCGCAGCTATCTTGATCTTGAAGGCTACCTGGAAGCCGACGAGGAACGGGTGGATCGCGATGATCCGGTGGGGCCGATTGAGGCAAACTTTCTGAAAGTAGTTGATCTGGCTGCGTCAATCCGACGTGATGGCCTGACCAACCCGATCACCATCGCGCATGTAGGAGTTAACTTCCAGCTAGAAACCGGGGAACGCCGCTGGTTGGCCTATCACCTGCTTCATGCCTTTTATGATGGCACAGAAGGCCGCCCGGATGAGCGTCACCGCTGGGGAAAAATCCCTGCGCGGGTAGTCGAAAACGCCAGCGTGTGGCGCATGGCCAATGAGAACAACGTCCGTGCGGACCTCAACGCCATCGGCAAGGCACGCCAGTTCGCACTGCTGCTCATGGATATTTATAGCCAGCGGGGAAATGAGTTTGCCGCTTATGACGAACTGGTGAAGCCGGGCGGCAGCGACCGTAAATTTTATGCGCAGGTCTACGATAGTAAAGCATTCCCGATGCGCGGTGTGACGGATAAGCTGCTGCAGGCAATGGGCTTTACCAGCCGCACCCAGATGAGCGAACACCGCGCGCTGCTGGCGCTGCCTGACCCTGTGTGGCAGTGGGCGGATGATCTCAACTGGGCACAGCGCCGCATCCGTGAGATGCAGCGTGATGCGCGTGATACTGAGGGCAAACTGGATCGTAAGCTGCTGGTCGAGGTCGCCCGGCGTGAGGCCGCCAATGATGGCCTGAGTGTCGGTGTGCCGATACTTCCACAGAAGCCGGATGATACAAATACCTCCCCCACCCTACCCGACAATGGCCCACATCTGCACGGTAAACGTCTGATTTCACCCGAAAACAAGGCTGTTTTGCGCGATTTAATGAAAATTCGCAGTGGGGTAGGGGAGGCAGATTCCCAAACCCGCCAGGCAATTCTGGAAAAAATTGATAACGCAAGGCACTGGTTAGACGAGTTGGAAAACGCCGCACGCGCTGAATAAAGTGTCGGCACGCCGACACTTTGGGATATGCGATTACGTTGTCAGGGAGGGCAGGTTGCCCTCCCATCACGCTTCAGCTTTCGTGTAGTCAATCCAACAAGCCAACAATTTTACAAGAAAAGCACACAGTCAGCTGTGACTTAGCGGCTGGTGGCTAGAGACTATCCACCCGTGGCATACTCCACCAGATCAAACGCCTCATCCCGCATCTGATCTGGCGTAAGCGGCAGCCTGTCACGCAGTATAAATTCCACCGCGCACAGATCTGTGTCATAGCCACAGCCTGCCGCCGCCTGCAACTCACCATTTTTCACATAGAAGGCGATAAACGACTTTTCCTCCGGCCTGCCACGCAGGATAACCTCATCCCACTCGACCGCATG
>JBGSXK010000154.1:0-6533 GCA_041751455.1 Anaerolineae bacterium | reverse complement strand
CTCAACTGGGTGCGCCAACCGCTAATAGAGACACTTAACGGCCTTGTGCCTACCAGTGATCCCCAACCGCCACTGGCGTATGCATTGTTTCGGGGTTGGGGTTTGCTCCTCGGCGAGAGTGAATTCAGTATGCGGGTCCTGCCTGCACTGGTCAATCTGCTGGGTATCCCCGTGCTTTATGCGTTGGGCTTGCGTCTCGGCGGCAGACGAATGGGTGTGCTGGCAGCCCTGCTGTGGGCGCTTCACCCCTTTGAAATCTGGCACTCACAGGATGCACGCATTTATGCTATCTGGGCCGCTTTAAGCGCCTTATCACTCTGGATGGCGCTGCGTGCCCTTGAAAAACAGCGCCCTCTTGATTGGGTTTTATATATTACCGCTGCAACCCTCGCGGCTTATATTTATTACCTGGAACTCTTTATTCTGATCGCGCTCAATTTTTATGTGGCCTATCTCGTTCTTATACATCGACAATCTAACCGAAAACCGCTTTTTAACTGGTTTACCGCTCAGATCATCATCGGGGTGCTGCTTGCGCCATGGTTTCTACAGGGGCGATTGCTGACCGCCAGCGGCTATGACGGCACTTCAGGTGGGTTTAACCCAACGCTGCTGCTCACCGAATTTTTACCCACTCTACTGTTCGGAGTCACGCTTCCTGCCCAACTCACATCTGTGTTATGGATATTTTTTTTACCTGTGTTTATATTAGGTTTTATCAGTCTGTGGCGCGGGCAGCGACACTACGCGGTCTTACTTGCTCTTCTTTGCCTGGTACCCTTGCTACTGCTGAGTTTGGCCTCCCTGAGGTTAAGTATATTTACCCCACGCTATATTATGGGGATTATACCTGCCCTCATCCTGCTACTTTGCAAACTCATGACCAGTTGGAGCCAGCGAAATACATGGCAGCGAGTTACAGCACTTGGGCTTTTTGCAACGCTGATTGCCTTTAATACACTTAGTTTGCGGGTCTATTACACTGACTATGCGAAGTCACCACCGTGGAGTGAAATCGCCACCTACCTTCATCAAGTTATGCAATCCGGCGATCTGGTCATTCAGTCTTCGTCCGACATCGCCTTCACTCTTTACCATGACGATTTTAGCGACATCAGATACCTACCTGCCAACCCCAGGCAACCCGCGGGAGAAATCCGTCAGGTGCTTGAGGAAAGCGCACAAAATTATCGCAGCTTATGGGTCGTGGCACAGCCGCCGGGAGACTGGCACAATGCCGATGTGCGGGACGATTGGCTGGCAGACGAAATGCAACCAGTACGGACAGCTTTCATAGAGGGGATGCCTATCCGTCAGTTCATGCAGTGGGATATCATGCCGGAAGAAATAGAAAATCCGCTGGCAAGCTTTGCTAATACTGCACAATTTGTAGGCCTCTCAACCTTCTTACCCTTAGCCCCATCCGAAGGACTCACTCTCTGGCTTTACTGGCAGCCCTTGAGCATGACCGACACACCGCTAAAAGTCTTTGTACATCTGACAGGTGGATTAAATCCGGCAACCGAGACAAACTTATGGGCACAGGACGACCAGTTTCCGCAGGATGGACGTGCCAGTACCACGAACTGGTCGGCAGACCTGATCTATCGCGATGTCTATACACTTATGGTACAAACACTCCCACCGGGAGACTACACGCTGCACATCGGCCTCTATAATCCTGAAACCGGGGAACGTGTCCTGCTCAACAGTGGGAGCGACAGTTATGATGTTACAGTAAGTCTGCCCTAATTACTTCATCTCATCCAGGCGTGCCTGCCACTTGGCCACCAGCTTGTTATACACCTCTTCCGAAATCTCCCCACCTGCCAGTTTCATATCCAGGTTATCGATCATGGCAATGATATCTTCTCTGGTTTGTGGCGAGCCACCTGCCGAAGCGGCGGGCTGCTCCTGGTTACTGCCCTGCCCCTGCTGGTTTTGCATCATCTGCATCATCATCTGCTGCATCATCATCTGCTGCTGTGCCATCTGCTGCTGAAGTGCAGCAGCCTCCGGGTTCATGGCAGCACCTAACTGCTGACCGACACCCAGGCCGATTCCTGCACTCGCCAGAGTACCACCTGTGCCTGTATTGCCTGCCGCCGTCTGTGCGATAGACATACGCTTAACCCGTTCCCATTGATCCAGGCTGACATAATCACGCAGTTCATCTTCGGTAACTTGCTTGGCAGTAAAAGGCTTGGACTCAAACGCTTTAATCCGCAGCCCAAGTGCCTGGAATTGCTCGTTTAACATTGCCAGCGCCGCGCCTTCCAGTTCACCAAGTATGCGATTGGCATCCGGGATACTCTGCGCACCCGATTTCAGCAGAATCTGTGAAATCTCGCCCAGCAGCATGGCCTGAATACGATCCTTAATGCTGTCCAGTCTTGTAATGGGTTTACCCACAGCATACTGTTTCACGAAACGCACCGGGTCATCCACACCAATATCAATCACACCATGAGTCACCAGCAGCGCTACACCCAACCCCCTGCCCGGCGTTTCCAGTGCAATCGGCGGATTTGTACCCCAGCCCACCTGTGGCATATCCTTCAAATTCACAAAATACAGGTCAGCCGTAAACGGTGTACGTCCACTGGTCGCCAGCCCGATCAAGCCAGAGAGAATCGGCAGATTTGCGGTAGAAAGCGTATGCCGCCCGGTGCCCAGCACATCCAGCGCCTCCCCCCCTCGCACAAAAACTGCTGCCTGGCTCTCACCCACAATCACCTGCGACCCCATTCGCCAGTCCCCGCTACCCTGCTGTGGCTCGCGGTAGGCAAATTCGTCATCCATCACATTCACATGATCGATTACATCAATAATACGTGGCATCTATGAACTCCTTATAATCTTTTCAGTTAGAGCGATTTATCAAGGTTGGTGAGGACATCTTCACGCAGTGAGAAGGCCTCGTTGGCTTCCACCGTCAGGGCATCCAGCGCGCTGATCGCACCTTCGATTCCCTCTTTGCTGTTCACAGCCTGTTCCAGCGCAGCAAGCGCCTCGTCAAAACGATCCACATACCGAATTTGAGCTTCGTCGAAGCTGTAAAGCTTCTCCAACTCCTCTTCACCGATCCGCACGGCCGCAAAAAAACCGGAATAACCAGGCACCGCCGCCTTAATACGATCGTGATAGGTTTGCAGCTTGGTTTTGGCGCTGCGGGTGCTGGTCATATAACTCAGCCCGCCATCCTGCACCAGCGATTTCTCAATTGCGACAAGGCGGCTCACACGCTGTGCAATCTCGCCTGCGATATGGTCGCGCAGCATCCGGTCAGCGGTGCGGCGGTCAGCATTATTGTTGTATCCCCGAAAACCGGGAATCCGTGCCAGCAGATTCTTAAACGTCCCCCGCTGGCTGACAATTTGATCATACAAATCAGACATAGATGAACTCCTCAGTTTGCAAGTCTTTCTGTCATTTTAACCCACATCCTGCTACCAGAAGCACCCAACAATTGGTTGTCCGGGCGCAGTTAGCTCAAAAAATATTCGGTGCCACAGTATTTACAGGTGGCTACACCTCTACCCACCAGCACAATCTCGCCACCGCAGTTCTTACATTGATTAAGCTCGCGTAGATGGCTGGCATCGGACGAGTACAGCACGCCGTCTTTCCAGTTGGCATAACCGCTAAACACCTGTAACCCCACAAGCTGGTGCACCATGTCCTTAATCGTATCAGCGCTGAGTTTCATCTCTAAGGCCATATCCGAAACCGATACCTGCCCCCGGCTCTTGAGAATGTCGAGCAGTTGGCGCTGCTTCTGCATCACCGTCTCCTCTTCGGCCTCTTTACCGCCCCGCACATACATAAAGATGCCAAAACCAACCAGTAAGCCTACTGGAACGAAAGCCAGGGCAGCGCTCAACAAAGCCCCTGCAGCAGTGAGCAGCCCATTAGAGGTCTGTACAGCAATAAATAAACCGCCAAAGACCGCGATACCCAGGCCAATCACGATCAGAATCACCCCTATCAAACGACCTGTGTTCACAGGAACAGACTCCTTCACATTTATCCAAAACCAGAACTACCGCCGCCGCTTGAGCCACCACCGCTAAAACCTCCCCCACTCCAGCCACCACCGCCGCTGCTCCAGCTTCCACTGGAGGACTGCGGCTGGCTGGTAATCACCCGCGAAGCGGAATTAATCATCTCTGTTAATCCATCCGAGATGGATTGCATTCCCCCAGCAAGGCTGTCGGCCATCGTATTTACCGAGAAGTCCCCCCCCGCCCGCGCCAGATCACTGTAATCTGCACCAGGCAGCGGCGTACCAGGCGTATATCCCCCGCGATATGGACCACCCACATAGGTGGGATAATACCAGTAAGGAATAGGCATATGCTCAACCTGGCTGAACTTCTTCACCCATGAGCGATCTAACCCGAAGGCCACCGCGTAAGGCAGGTAACTATCAAAGCGGGCTGCCGCTTCTTCTACTGTGCTGTACTTTTCCAGGTTGCGCAGATATTCCCGGAATGCATTCCATTTGGCGGCTTCTTCTGCGCCTTGGCGTGTTTTGGCCGGCATATGCTGCCCCAGGGCAAACGCTACCAGCGCGGTCACACCGACAGCTATCGGCAGGCAGACCAGCACACTGGCGGAAGCCACCAGGAAGATCAACAACGCCCCAGCCAGAAAAATCAGCGCAATACCCACCCCGTTCCAGATCATACGGGTTGTATTGGGGGAGGTGGTAAACAACTGCTCGCTTACCAGTTCATTGTACAGGTCGGTTTTCACCTTCGGGATTACCGTATAAAACTTGTTACGCAGGGAATCCAGCGAGCGCTCCATCCGTTTGCCGCTGAAAATCGCATTCAGCACCCGCCGCTCAAATTCGCGCAGCTCTGCATCCTGCACTTTATCAGTGCGCTTGAAGGTAAATTCGCGCTTTACGCCGATACCGAATACCCCTGCCGTCTGCGACTCTTCCATCACCATATAACCACGCCGCGCCAGATCAATCACTGTGGACATAATATCGCGTGTATCCGCTTTCTCGTCCAGCAAAGTCCCCACCACTGCCGGAGGCAAATTCGACGGAGGCTCGGAAAGATATTGTGGCACAAGCCCCACTTTGGGATCGCGCCCTCGCGTGTACCAATAGCCAAAAACTCCTAATGGCCCACCAACAAAGAAAAACAACGCCATACACAGTACGCCCAGGTTCACCAGCGGCTGCACATTTTCTTCGTATTGCCGCCGCACATCAAAATCCGCCTGCCAGCGCGCGATCCGTGCTTCAGGATCATGCGGGTACTGCACCCGAATCTCAAATTTCTCACTGCCCGTAATGGGTTGCGCAGCACGCGCCTGCACCCGCGTCCCGCTGACCAGAATTTCTCCCGGTGCGCCATAGGTATCCACCCGATCAACGCCTTCACGTGGAGCAAAGCCGGGCGGCAGTTCAACTGTAATCGTGCTGCTGCCAATCGTGAACCCAAAATGCTCGTTTGGGATGGCCGCCCACCATAATTGATCGCCACCTTCATAAACCCGCAGTCCACCGACGACCGTATAGAGAATACGGAACTGCCCGCGTCCATTGTTGATTGGCGCATTAAAGTAATAGCGGATAGATCGTCCATCGCTCGTATCTTCAATACAGTATGTGCCGGGCTGCTGCGAGCAGATGGAGCGCAGTGGTTCGTTTCCCTGATACACCCGAATATTCGTGATGTCTTCCAGGTTGGTCATGGCAATCACCCGTGACCCAAACGAAAACGACCCCGTAAAGTTCACGTCATAGATTTCTTCTACATCAAATCGGTTTGCCTGTGTGTCTATATTATTAATCACCACATCCCAGCGTTCCCAGAAGACGGAACGGGTTTGAGCCGTGATGATCTGCATGGGCACCAGCAGGATAAAAGCGGCGAAAACACCCAACACCGCACATTTACGCATCAAATTGACATCTCCTGTAGTACAGCATTCCCCAACAAATTATAGCATTAGCTGTCTTACATCACGAACCGCCTTCTTGATGGAAATAGCGTCAGGCCACGTAACGGTGTAATATCCACACAGACTACAGGCTTTCTATTAGGAGTGAAGATGTATGCGACATAACGTAATGATCCTGGTGGCTATGCTGGCCTTTATGCTCTTAAGCATATCCCTGACCGTGGCGCAGGATACCCCCGCACCTCCAGAGATCATAGAATATATTATCCAGCCTGGCGACACGCTCTTTAGTATCGCCCGCCGCTTCAACACTACCGTTAGCGCACTCGCACAGGAAAACACTATCGCCAATACATCCCAGATTTACTGGGGACAGCGGATTCGTATCCCGCAGGCTGGGCAGCCTGCTGGAGCGGAGTCGTCCACAGCACTCCCCCCTGGGACATCCGCTATTCATGTCGTGCGGGCAGGTGAGCAGCTTAACCAGATTGCCACACTTTATAATACGACAGTGATCGAGCTGTTAAACCTTAATCCTCAGATTGCGAATTCTAACGTCATCTATCCAGGCCAGCAGCTCACAGTCCCCGCACCAGGCAGCCAGAGTG
>JBGSXK010000153.1:0-2309 GCA_041751455.1 Anaerolineae bacterium | reverse complement strand
GGGGCGACCAACCTTTCGGTGACGCTGCCGTTTGTGGCGCTGCGGGCATTCCCAGCAGTGTTGTTAGGTGGGCTAGAGTCGATTGCAGGAGCATTTGTCGGAGGGCTGGTGATTGGCCTGACCGAGCAGTATGCGACTCTGTTATTCCCCGGCACGCAGGCGGGAGAACAGCTTGCGCCGTATATTATCCTGATGGTGGTGCTGGTGATTCGGCCTGATGGCCTGTTCGGCCAGAAGCGCATCGAGCGTATTTAGGAGAATTTATGTCGGCGGATATTCGACCATCGGGAGTTTTTGATACCAGCTATGCGCAGGACATCGCGCTCAACCGGACGCGCACGGATAGCTTTATCAAGCATGGCCTCATTGTGCTGCTGCTGCTGGTGCCGCTGCTGACGGTCAATGGCCCGCTGGGCTTGAACTTTATTCCCGAATTATGGATTGGGGTCATTAACCGGATTGCCATCCTCACGATTGCTGTACAGGGCCTGAATATCCTGGTGGGCTATACTGGGCAAATTTCGCTGGGTCATGCCGCGTTTATGGCAGTGGGCGCATACAGCGCGGCCATCATGAGCCGAACATGGGGCACACCATTCTGGCTGGCGCTGCCGCTGGCGGCGTTGTTTACCGGGTTTGTGGGCCTGCTGTTTGGCCTGCCTTCGCTGCGGGTGAAGGGTTTTTATCTGGCGATGGCGACTCTGGCCGCACAGTTTATTATCCCCTGGGTGCTGCAAAATCCACTTGAACCGCTAACTAATGGTTCGCGTCCACTGGAAGTGCCTGTACCTATGCTCGGTCCCTTGAGCTTCGCTAGCGATAGTGCGATTTATTATGTGATCGTGCCACTCTCAATTTTGCTGATGCTGGCGGCCCGCAATATCATTCGCACCCGTACCGGGCGGGCGTTTATTTCTGTGCGTGATAATGATCTGGCTGCTGAACAGCTTGGCATCAATGTCTTTCGCTACAAGCTTCAGGCATTTTTCATCAGTGCCCTCTATGCGGGGATCGCCGGGGCACTGCTGGCTTATGATACCAACAGTCTGACGATCACAACCTTTGAACTCAACCGTTCGATTGAGATGCTGGCGATGCTGGTGATTGGCGGGGCAGGTTTTCCGTTGGGATCGCTGTTTGGTGTGGCGTTTGTGAACCTGCTTAAAGAAATTGTCATTCCTGGCGTGACTCCGGCATTAAGGGTGTACCTGCCGCAGATTTTGCCGTTTATTAACACAGTCAGCATCAATGCCGCTATTAACCCTATTTTATTCGGCAGTATCCTGATTATCTTTCTCATCTTCGAGCCGCGTGGATTGGCACATCGCTGGGAGATTCTAAAGGTTTCTTGGAAGATACGTCCATTTTCACATTAGTGATCGGTTCACCACTATAGTAAGGAGGTTTTTCCTGCAAAACGCTATTACGCTTGCGAGAGTTTCTTTTTCCTTATGGAGGCTGTTTTGTGATGAAAAAATTCATGTTTGCAGTGTTGATGGTTCTGGCGGTGAGTTTGCTTTCACTCCCTGTACTGGCACAGGATGAGTTTGACCCGATGGCGCTGCACACCGCGTGTGCCGATGGCGTGGACTTGAGCGGAGAGACAATCACCCTGTATCATTTTGGCGATCTGAGCGGCGCTTACAGCTTTATCACGCAGCCGTTCCTGGCGGGCTTCTCTGATGCGGCAGCGTATTTTACCGAGCGCGGCGGTATCTGTGGGGCAGCCATAGCCCAGGAGTTTGACGATACCGCCGGGGTTCAGGATGCAACCCAATCCATTTATGATCGGTTCTCAACACTCGACCCTAAACCCAATATGATTGTATTGTATGCTTCGGGTGATGCAGAACTTCTGCGCGAACAACTGGCCGAAGATGAGATTCCGGTCATCATCTCTGCCGGATCGGTGCCAGGCCTGTATGGTGAGGACGGCCAGACTCCGGGCTGGATTTTCGCCACCAATCCGCTGTATGCGGATCAGGTTGGTGCGATGTGCGATTATATCGCCGCTAACCCTGAGCAGTACCCTGAGCCTGTAATGGGTCATGTTAGCTGGGAAGGTGCTTTTGGTCGCTCGGCAGATACAGAAGAGTCGCGGGCCTACTGTGAGTCGGTTGGGGTAGGCTATGCCGGGGCAGAATACTTCCTGCCCACCACAACAGATATTACAGCGCAGGTGCAGAACCTACTCGACAACGGTGCGAACATTCTTTATACCAACTCACTGGCAAGTGGCCCGGCTTTGCTGGCGGCGACTGTCGTCAACATGGGTATCGAAGATCAGGTGCAGATTGCCGGGGTAAACT
>JBGSXK010000152.1:0-5320 GCA_041751455.1 Anaerolineae bacterium | reverse complement strand
GAACAGCGAATCAAACTCGTGCTGCACGGGCTGGGTTTTGAGCCAGAGGATTACGACAAACCACTGACCATCCTCAGCGGCGGGCAGAAAACCCGTGCGCTGCTGGCACGTCTGCTGCTGGATGAACCCGATCTGCTGGTGCTGGACGAACCGACCAATCACCTTGATATTCAGGCAGTGGAATGGCTGGAAGGCTTTTTAAAGTCTTTCCCCGGTGCAGTGCTGGCCGTCAGCCATGACCGTTATTTCATGGATGCCTACGCGCAGACCATCTGGGAACTGGATTTTGGCACGGTCGAGACTTATCGCGGCAACTACAGCCACTATGTGCGCCAGCGTGAGGAACGTCATGAGCGCCTGCTGAAAGAGTATGAAGCCCAGCAGGAGTTCCTCGCCAAAGAGGAAGAATTTATTCGCCGCAACATGGGCAGCCGGGGCACCGCCCAGGCTAAAGGCCGCCTTAAACGGTTGGAAACCATGAAAAAGCGCGGCAAGATCATCAATGCGCCACGCAAACGTCATAAAATGCACCTCAGGCTGGGGCGCACTGTCCGCAGCGGTGACAAGGTGCTGATGACCAAAAATCTTGTGGTGGGGTATCAGGATGACCAGAAGCCGCTGTTTGAAGCGCCGGATATTACGTTGTATCGTGGCGAGACTGCTGCGCTGATCGGCCCGAATGGTGTGGGGAAAAGCACATTCCTCAAAACGATTCTTGACCAGCTTCCACCGCTTTCCGGCGAAACCCGCTTAGGAGCGGCGGTAAAAGTGGGCTACTTCGCCCAGGCACATGAACTGTTGAATCCGCGCAACAGCATTATGGATGAGGTGATGGCTGTCAAGGGGATGCCCGTCAGCGAGATGCGCAATTATCTGGCGCAGTTTCTCTTTATGGGTGATGATGTCTTCCGGCCTATTGCTACCCTCTCCGGTGGAGAACGTGGGCGGGTGGCACTGGCGAAGCTGGCCCTCAGCGGCGCAAATTTCCTGCTGCTGGACGAGCCGACCAATCATCTCGATATTGACAGCCAGGAAATTTTGCAGGCGGTGCTGGAAGGCTTTGAGGGCACGATTTTGCTGGTCAGCCATGACCGCTATCTTATTGCTGAGCTGGCGACCCAAATATGGGCCGCCAACCCTGGCGCGTTGCAGGTCTTCGAAGGGACTTACAGTGAATTTGTGACGGCACGGGATAAGCAGAAAGATACGTCAACTCTCACGCCTGCCCGTAAGCAGAGCGTGGAAAACGGCAGCAATGGCAGCCAGAAGAAACATGGCCTTAATCCTCACCAGCTTGAGCGGCGGCTGGCCGAAGTTGAAGCGGGTATTCACAGGCTGGAAGCGCAGCTTGAACAGCTCAATAATGACATGATCGCGGCAGGCATGGCAGGCGATGCTGAACGTGTGCGCGACCTCGGTGAGCACTACACCCGGACAGAGGCCGAATTGGCGGCAATGATGGATGAGTGGGCGCTGTTGGCGGAGTAATCATGAAAAACGCTGTACCGTTTTTACTGTGTCCGTGATCACATTCTTTGACTATTCTCATCCGGGACATTTGCAATCTCCAAACCACCGAATAGGACAATCTATGCTGTTTGCCGAAAAATATGCACGGCGTGCTGCGCCCTTCATGATGCTCTTGTGCCTGTTGCTGCTGGGTAGTTCTGTATCCCCCCAGGACGACGAGACACCAATCCCGCCGGAAGTAATGCGTATTGGGCGTGGGGTGATTCATGCGCTGGAATGGAGTCCGGACGGTGATACGCTGGCCGTCGCCAGTACCACAGGTGTCTGGCGGTTGGACTCAAACCTCAATGTGGTGGAGCGCCTCGCCGGACGTGAGATGTACGCCGTCGCCTGGAGTGCCGATGGTAAGTATCTGGCCATGAGCAGCACGGCACAGGATGACTGCCGTCTGACGGTGTACGACATGGAGAGCGAGGAGCGTGCGTTTATGCACAAACTCTGCGCCGACACGCTGGTGTGGAGTCCTGACGGCGCACAGATCGCGGCAGTGCATCGCGGCATACAGCAGGTGACACTGGTCAATGCTGAGGGCCTGACGCTGCTGCCAGTGCCGGGCAGATCAGCCGTCTGGTCGCCCGACGGCGCGCGCGTCGCGGTCAGTGGAGCAGGTGGATTGTTCATCTGGGATATCGAGGCTGGATTAACTGATCTGGCGCGGGCAGTACAGGGCTATGCTGGGGTGCTGCGCTGGGATGTACAGGGCATCATGATATTGTGCCATGAGCAGGGCGAAACTCGTAATACCTCTGGCCTCTGTCTGGTGGATCCCTTAAGTGGCGAGGAAGTCACCCGCGATATTTTTATCTATCGTCATCCTGGCGAATTGAGTGAAATGAGTGATATGCACCTCAATCCAGCGGGCGATCATTTCAGCTTCGTGTTGTCTAACCAGCCCAGCGGGGCACTGCCGAATATGCACATTCTTAATACCGCTGATCACAGTTCGCGCATCGTGCCGGGGTCGTTGGCCGCGTGGCATCCAGAGAGTGCGGTCGTGACCATTGCTGCCGGAAATGGCGCACTGCGCAGCCTTAACACGGAAGATGGCGAACCGCTGGCGGAAACAGTGCCCTTCACCGCGCCTGTGTCGTCGGTGGCATGGTCGCCGGATGGCGCGTGGCTAGTGAGCACCAGTGATGGCGATGATCCTTTTCTGTGCCTGTGGGATGTAGAGCAGGACCCCTTTGCGCCCAGGCAGATTTTCGCGGCAGGGCAGCCCGCGCAGCAGGTAGACTGGCTATCCGATAGTAGCGCATTCACTGCCAGCGGACAGCTCAACCGGGATGGGTTAGTGACACGAGGTATAGGGCAGTGGTCGGTGGCAGGCCATAGCGTAGAGGCGAACAGCGAGCTGGTGCCTGTTGACGAAATGCCTGTGGTCGGCCTGAGCCATGACCTGACTCGCCGTGCCACCAGCCAGCCCGGCACGAACAGCGTGATGCTGGATGATCTCACATTGTCCACTGCTGCGCCCTGGGTACAGGCTATAAGCTGGAGCCGGGATGATGCTTGGATCGCCACCCTCAGCACAACGGAGGAACCAGGACTCGCAATTATTGAGGTATGGGATGCGGCCAGTGGGGATCGCCTTAGCACTGCTGTACTGGAAGGCATAAAGCAGGTACATCCCGCCGTGTTCTGGAGTTCGACAGGTATGCTGCTGCATATCACAGCGCGCACTAACGCCTATGATGCTTATGCGGTCTATGCCTATGACACGACCAGTGGCCTGCTGCGCTTCCAGTATGGGACACCCCAGTTTTACCCGCCCCAGAGTGCTTATCACCCACACGACACTGTGCTGGCCGTGGAGACACTGACCGCGATTATATTTGTGGATACACAGATCGGCACTCTCTACCGTGACCAGATTCCAGCGGGTTATATTCACGGGCTGGACTGGCACCCTGGCGGCCTATGGCTGGCGGGGGCGGGTGGCGATGGCACCATCCGCGTGTGGGATGTAAGCGTGTTGAATCCGTCAGAATGACCAGATGCTCCTTTGTAGATAAAATTAATTCTCCGTAAAAATGTAAATAATTATTTAGCTTAACCACAAGTATTTAGTAATTTTAGGCACATTTGCACAATATTCACAAAAAAAGCGTTGATTTAGTTGCGACATCTCTGATTTAATTAACGGTATATACATTGATGGTAGGTCGCAATCATGCGGACTGCCATTGATACACCGTTTATTTATCGAGGAGATCGACATGCAACGTCTTCATCAAAAACGTCTCATTACGCTCTTTATCCTCGTCCTTATCGCCCTGCTGGTCGTCAGCCCAATTTATTCGCAGGGTCAGGGCAAAGGGAAGGATAAAGACAAAGGGGGCAACCAGAACCAGGAACAGGTGGAAAACCAGGGTAATGGTGGCCAGGGTAATGGTAATGGCAACGGCCAGGGCAATGGCGGTGGCCAGGGTAACGGTAATGGCAACGGTCAAGGCAATGGCAATAATAACAGTCAGAGCAATGACGTTAATCAGGAAGAAAGCCAGCCCGCACCCGCACCCCAGGTTCAGACCCAGCCGCAGCTAGGCTGTCAGAAGAACAACCCGGATCGTTTGGATTGTTCCAGCCTGGCAGTAACAGGTTATTGTGATGGCACCACTGCGGTGTTTGTGATTCGTAACACGGGCGAAGCTGGCAATGGTGACATGCGTAGCCCGACCCAGTACCGTCTGTACCAGGATGGTAATCTGGTGGAAAGCGGCTCAGTGCAGATCACGGGCGGCGCAACGATGGAAATCCGCTACAGCGGCAGCGGCACTATCCGCCTGGAAGCCGACCAACAGGTTGGGCATCCCGGCAACAGTCGCCCACAGACTACACTCACCTGCGGCGCGCCGGACAACACCTCCACACCGGAAGTGACCCCAACCCCCGACCCGACAGAAGAACCTACTCAGGAGCCGACTCCGACTGAGGAAGTGATCCCCACGGAAGAACCGACTCCCACCGAAGAACCCACTGAGGAAATCACCCCAACCCCCGACCCAACAGAAGAAGTTCTGCTGCCTGATCTGTGGGTTGACGGTGTATGCCAGGAATATGGCTATATCAGCTTCACCATCTTCAACGCGGGCGGCCCCATGAGCGAGCCGGTTTACTACGAAGTGTATGATGTCTATGGGAGCGTGTTGGCGGCGGACTGGCTGCAACTGTATGGCGGCCAGAGCGCCTCAATTGAAATCGGCGCGGTCACTGGCCCGGTGACCATCAACATTGACAACTGGACATACTACGCAACTGTGGAATGTGCCAGCGCCACACAGGAAGTCGAACAGCCCGACCTGTCAGTCTATGGCGAATGTTTCGATGGCCAGGTGTCGTTCATCATCACCAACAACGGTGGCGATATGGCTTACCCGGTTTATTATGAAGTCTACGATGTGTATGGCTCGGTAATCGCACAGGACTGGGTGCAATTGTACAGTGGCGAGACTGTCATGATTGACCTGGGCATGCTCACTGGCCCGGCGACAATCAATGTCGATAACTGGACATACTATGCGACTGCGGAATGCGCCAGCGCCACCCAGGAAGTCGAACAGCCTGACCTGTGGGTTGATGGCGAATGCACCGCCGATGGTCAGGTGTCGTTCACGATCACCAATAATGGCAGTGACATGACCTATCCGGCCTACTACGAAGTCTACGACACCTATGGTGGCGTGATCTGGCAGGACTGGCTGCAACTGTATGGCGGCCAGAGCGCCTCAATTGAAATCGGCGCGGTCACTGGCCCGGTGACCATCAACATTGACAACTGGACATACTACGC
>JBGSXK010000151.1:0-2225 GCA_041751455.1 Anaerolineae bacterium | reverse complement strand
GGGGCAAATCGCGCATCCGGCTGTCGCCGACACCTTCAATCTTCCGCTGATCCCCACTGATGTTCCGGTGATGTGATTCCTCGCCCGGCACCTCTGCTTTTTGTTTCAGCCGGGGGTGACAAGGCTTGTCCGATAAGCCTCCGGCAGTTGATCCATAGCGGAGCGTCACTCATGCTCTTGCTTGTGTGTTTCGTAGAAGCGTTCCCATGCTTCCTGGAAGCCCGCCGAGGTATAAACGATGTTCCCGCTGGTGGCAGGCAGGGCTTTAATGTCAGTTACGGTCAGGTCTTCCAGCGCCGTCTGGACAAAATAAATCATCTCTGTCGCCTGGAGCACAGCGCTGTACCAGTGCCATAACCATGACATGGTAAACAGAGCCACTACTGAAAAAATTTTCACAGGCAGGCTCAGCGGCCCAAAGAGCACCAGGGTACTCATCCACACAGGTACGATCAGCACATCCAGCAGATAAAGCGGAGTCATACGCGCGGTCAGGCGCAGACGACTGAGTCCGTCCCCGGCTTCATTAAGCTGCCCGGTGACAAGTGCCGCCAGTCGGGTGCGCGCCCGATAGCGCCAGGGCACTTTGCTGTTGCTGGTCATCCGAAATCCATCTGAGGTGGCATCAATATAATAGCGCCGCCCGCTGGTGAACAGGTTGCGCAGATGCAGGCGCTCTGTACTGGGACGGGCAGCCATCATCAGGGTTTGCAGGCATATTCTCGCTGGCGCGTTCACCAGCAGTACCACTGCCGGATGTACATAGAAGATGCGATGCAGCAGGCTATGCCACATACGCTGAATAAGGCTCATCGAACATTTCCCATGTTTTTCTTCATTGTAGCGAAGATCGTGATTTCTACGATGAGAATATACCTCCACAACGCCTGTAAATGGGGACTTCTCACCATTACAAATCGTTAACAGTTGGGTTAAGATAGGACTCGGATTAATGTGTTATAGTAAACAAAGAATGATAAACATTGAGTGGAGGCCGCCCATGTCGGATGCAGATCAGGATCGTACCCAGATGGGGAACCCGTTCGCTGTTGCCCTCAACCGGATGTTGCAGGACAAAGCTGCACGACCTCAGGATGTCTATCGGCTGGCCGTGATTTTGCAGGGTGTACTTGAGTCGCTTAACGACCCCGAAGCGCTGGAGACCATGCGTTTTGAACTGCGGGCGCTCATCAACGATATTTCGCAAACGACTTCTGGCGACGCATAGCTGCGACATACCCACTGCCTGACCGGAGATGCTGGAAAACGTGGCCGAAAAACCCAAGTCGCCCGTTGTTGACCCGCTCGAAAATACGCTGCTGCATACCCTGCTGGTGCAGACAGATCGCCTGCAAGGGCTGCCGGTACTCGTTGTCACGCTGCTGCTGACCTTGAATGTTGTGTTGGTGGCGCTGTTCTGGTGGTGGAACGGGCGCGATACGACAACGGTGCTGCTGGTTGCGCTGGGTTATGGGCTGGCGAATGTGGTGGATTGGGTAGGTCTGCGCGCCTTGCGCACCACCGGACGAAGCTATGGGCCAGAGAAGCCAGTGGCGCTGGCGCTCTCGGCGCTGCGGGCCGTGCTGCTCATTCTGCTGGCTTTTCTGAACGCGCCGGGCTGGCTGGCGCTGGCACTGCTGGCGTTGATCGCGCTGCTGGTGTTTTACGCGACATGGATTGAACCCTTCCGGCTGGGAGTGACACCACAGCAGTACCATACCTCTAAATGGACAGCAGACGCGCCCCCGCTGCGCCTGCTGCAAATTGGCGATATTCATATGGAGCGCATTACTCCCCGTGAAGTCGAGCTGAACCGCCAGATTGAAACCCTGAAACCAGATATCATTGTCTTTACAGGTGATTTCGTCAATCTCTCCAATACCCATGACCCCCAAGCTGAGGCTGCTATCCGCGAGGTGATCGGCCAGTGGCCCGCGCCGCTGGGTGTGTACTGCATCTCCGGTACACCGCTGGTCGAGCCGATGGAACGGGTGCAGGCATTTGTGAGAGACCTGCCCAACCTCAAGCTGCTGTCTAACCAGTGGATTACGATCAATACCCCCGGCGGCAAATTGAATATCCTGGGACTGGTAGTCACGCATGATATGCAGCGGGATCGGGAACAGCTCAAAAAGCTGATGTCGATTGCCCCTAGCAGCGGCCTGCATCTGCTGCTGATGCACCCGCCGGATATTGCGCCGGAAGCCAACGACCTGGGGATTGAC
>JBGSXK010000150.1:0-20264 GCA_041751455.1 Anaerolineae bacterium | reverse complement strand
TGCGGTGGTGCTGCCGCCGCTGCCGGTGGTTGGCCCATGCGTGCTGGCGACGGCCGCCCTTGCAACGATCAATGTGCGCAGTGGCCCCGGCCTGAACTTCAGCGTCGTGGCACAGCTTTCAGCACAGCAGGTCGCTTCGGTGACAGGTGTCTCGCCAGACTCTCTCTGGTGGCAGGTGACGGTCAGCGGTGTAACAGGCTGGGTCTCCAGTTCTGTCGCGCGGCTGGGCGGCAACTGCGCCACTATCCCGGTGATCACTCCCACCAGCGCGGTTCCTGCACCGCCTACAGACACACCCACCGTTACCCCTACCCTGTCCGACCCGGTTAGCACCGAAGAAGTTGGGGCGAATACCGCCACACCCACGGCCACCGCGACCTTCACCAACACACCCGGCCCTGTCGCCACGCTCAATTTCTCGCTGCCGCCCACCTACGGCAGTACGGCACTTACATCGGGTTTCGTCCCCAATCCGTTTACAGTGGGAATCACCGCTGGCGGCCCGGCAAATGTCAGTTACCTGGGTTCGGCCTGCTCCGGTTATGCCTCATCTGCCCCCAGTTTCAGCGTGAACTATACCAGCGGGGCCTTCCCCACCCTGCGCTTTTACTTCATCGGCGGTGGGGATACAACCATGGTCATTAACACGCCCGGCGGCAGTTATGTCTGTGTGGATGACTCGTTTGGCACACTCCACCCGACTTTGGATTTCAGCAGCCCCTCCAGCGGTAGATATGATGTCTGGATCGGCAGCTTTGCGCCAGGGTCGGCTATTGGTGGTACGCTCTATGTGACTGAAAACACAGGCAACCATCCATAAGAACAACGGATATTGCACAAAGCAGCAGGCAGGGCAAACGTATCAGATCGGTGCGTTTGCCCTGTCCTGTTTTGGCAGCAGGGACAGTGTGCCCGTGTAATTTGCCCTCTTCGTGCTGCACAGAAGCCCAAATTATGTGGGGAATAAGCACAGGGTAACGTGATAAAATAGGGCTTGCAGGGAATCCATAAACGCGCTTACCCTGCAAAGAACATCTACGCGCTCGCTGTATGAGGATCCTATGGAACGACTCGATTATCGCGGTCAGGCTTTGTTCCTGGCAGTGATCGCCGCAGGTATCACTTTTATCCTGTGGAATCTCCCATTCTTTGATTTTCTGTTATATCCATTTCGGCTGTTCGTGACTTTTATTCATGAAGCCGGGCACAGCCTGATGGCCATCTTCACGGGTGGCAGGGTGATCGGCTTTGAGGTATTCAGCAACGGTGCGGGCATCGCCACCACCAGCGGTGGTATACGGGCATTGATCCTCCCGGCAGGCTATCTGGGCGCGGCCTTCTTTGGCGCGGCGCTGTTCTACTTCGTGAATGCCACTTCTTTCCCGCGCAAAATCGCGCTGGTGCTGGGCACCTTTTTAATCGTTATTTCGTTGTTCATGGGTGCACAGGGTATCGCGCTGATCGTCGGTATGCTCAGTGGGCTGGCGCTGATCTTCCTCAGCCTGCGTTCCACGCCGTTGGTGAATATCCTCGTGCTGGATGTGCTGGCGATCATCACCGGGCTGAATGCTGTGATGGATTTACTGTTTCTGGTGGGCAACAGCAGCGTGGGAATGTCTGGCCTGCGGAATGACGCGGCGGCCTTCACCAATCAGATTGCTCCGCTGGTGCCCCCCGCTGTCTGGGCGCTGATCTGGTGCGCGTTAGCCGTGTTCATGCTGGGTGCGGCAGTGTGGTACAGTGTGATCGCCCCACTGCGCGAGGAGCATCAGGCACAGCAGAGCAGTGAGGAGCAGGCACAGCAGAACAGTGAGGAGCAGGCATGGCCTGGATGATTTATGGCGCGGCAGGCTTTAGCGGGACACTGCTGGCCGAAGAAGCTGTCAGGCGTGGGCATCGCCCGCTGCTGGCCGGGCGCTCGGCCCAGAAGCTCGCACCACTGGCCGAGCGTTTAGGGTTGGAACATCGTATTTTCGCACTGGATGACCTGCGGGCGCTGACGCGCGCGCTCGAAAAGGTCGAGCTGGTGCTGCACGCCGCCGGTCCATTTGCCCACACCAGTGATGTAATGGTGAAAGCCTGTACGCTGGCAGGAGCGCATTATCTGGATATTACAGGTGAATACAGTGTGCTGGAGAATACGTTTGCCTATGATGAGGCTGCCCGCCAGAAGCAAATCGCAATAGTCTCTGGCGTGGGGTTTGATGTCGTACCGAGTGACTCGCTGGCGGTGTATGTGGCGGCGCAGGTGCCCAATGCGCGCACGCTCGAAATTGCCATCGCCGGGTTAACCCGCATGAGCAAGGGCACGGCACAATCCGGCGTAGGGTTGATCGCAGAGGGCGGGCGGGCGCGACGAAACGGCCAGTTAATCCATTATCCGGTGGGAGCAGGGATAAGAAAAATCCCGTTTCCGCATGGTGAACAGACGGCCATGCCTATCCCCTGGGGTGATCTCGCTACTGCTTATCGCTCGACAGGTATTCCCAATATCACCACTTATGCAGCAGTCCCGCCCATCCTGGCGACGCTGGCGCAGCCCTTCGGTATTCTGGCTAAGCCGCTTTTCAGCCTGCCGCCTGTACGGGCGCTGGCACACCAGATGGCTGGGGTGTTCATGCGTGGGCCAGACAGCGCCATGCAGCAGAGCGGAAAAGCCTATCTTTGGGCGCGCGCGGCGGATGAAGAGGGCGGCGCGGCGCAGGCCTGGCTGGAAACAGCCGAGCCATATCGCTTTACCGCGTTGACGGGGATCCGATGCGTGGAGCAGGTGCTGGCACAGCGACCCGTGGGTGCGCTGACGCCGGCGCAGGCCTTCGGCCCCGATTTCGTGCTGGAGATCGAGGGTACACGGCGGTTGGACAGCCTTTAACCCGCTTGATCATCCAGCGCTCTGAGTTGCAGTACACGCTGCGCGGTCACGGCTTCCATTTCGTCCGGGTCGTGTTCAATGATGGCCTGGAGATGATCGTTGTAACGCAGATCACCCAGCGCAGCGATCAACACCGAGGCCGACGCGATTCGCAGTTCGGCATTGGCTTTCTCATTGGCGACCTCTAAAAAATCGCTGGTCGTTTCCCAACCGGGCAGGTCGCCCATCTCGGTTTTAAGCGCCTGGGCGAATGTCAGATTCCAGCGGACAAGTACAGCGCTGCTCTCCTCCACCATCTCAATCAATGCAGCACGGACAGCCTGCTCACGTGCATCCGGCGTGGCACGCCGGACAATGCGCCCGGCGATGGTCTTCAGGTCGGCCTCGCTGAGTTCTGTGCCCCGTTCTGCCAGCAGACGCTTATATTGGCGTAGCAGCACTCCGATCAAATCCTCCAGCGGTGCGTTCTTTAATACAGTTGCACGATCCGGGCGCATAAGCTGACCTTTCGTGGTGAATAAACTGCCTGCCTGTGAAAATTGTAATGACTTCGCCTCTGATATTCATCAGAGATTCAAAAAAAATTCACAAAATTACGGATTCCTTGACGCACAAACGTAAGAAATTTGATACATGATAGAGATAATGAGTGACGAGATGAGGCGGAGCAGATTCTATGGGTGTCACCATAACATGGGGTGACCAGAGCGAAACCAGCCTGCGGGTGATTTATGATGCGCAGTGGACACGCCAAAGCCTGCATAACGCGGTGCTTCAGGCCGTACCACTGCTCAACCAGAGCCGGTGCCTCGTTCATATCCTGATCGACCAGCAGCAGGGGCCTATCTCGGCGGGTGATTTTATCGCCAATACGGGATTCTTACGTCCCCTGACCGAACATCCCCAGGTGCGTCATATCGTTGTGGTGGGCGCGACAGCCGAAACTCAGGCGCTGTGCGAGGATTACCCATCTTTTCATGATTACCATTTTGCCGAAACACTGGAAGAGGGGCATACGCTGCTGGGCGAGCTGGAATATCTCTCTAACCTGGAAAATCTGCAAATTATCGGCGATTTCTTCTCGTCGTCGGCCTCGTCAGGCTGAAAGCGGCGCATAAGCCGGATTCTCGCGCACAATGAGCGCCGCGCAGTTGGCCGCCTCTGGATTCTCGACGTAATTATACAACACCTCGCGCAGCACAAAACCATTGCGCAACTGCATGGTCACAGTGGGGTCGCGCAGTTCCCCGGCGGCGACTCTCGCTGCATAGGCCTCGATACTCAGGCTTTCCCGATAATGCTGATAACCGGAGAGCAGCCCGGCGGCCACTTCGCCGCGCAGGTTCAGGCGCTGTACCAGCGCCGCCCGCGCCGCATAGAGCGCACTGCCCACCCCACGCCGCTGATATGCCGGGTGGACGCTCATATCTGCACCATACAACCATGCACCCTCCGGCTCATGATAGGCCAGCCACGAGACCGCCGCCTCAAAGGGCTGGCGGATGTGGTCGAAGTCTGCGGTGCGGAAGGTAGTGGTCGCCCCGACAGCCACGCCTTCCAGCAGCGCGGTAAACTGGCCTTCCGGGAAGACCTCAAGGTGGCGGCGGTACATAGCCGCCGAATACTGCGCATAATCCGGGAGGTGAGGGAACACCTGCCGTTGAATGGCTTCCAGTGCTTCGGTATCCTCTGGCCTTGTATTGATGACGGTCACGAGCTGCGTCATCTATACCCCGGCACCTACATAAGCCGGGTTCTCGCGCACGATGAGCGCCGCGCAGTTGTTCGACCTGGGATCGGTAATATGGTCGTAAAGAATCGCGCGCACATAAAAACCGTTGCGTAGTTGAGCCGAAAGGGTGGGATCTTTTAAGCGCCCGGCCACCACCGCCCTGACATACTCCTTGATACGCATCTGATGCCGGTAACGTGCATACCCCGGCAGCATTCCCCCGGCGATCTCGCCGCGCAGGTACATGCGCTGTACCAGTTGCGCACGTGCCCGGTAGAGTACGCTGGCAACACCACGCCGCCGGAAATCCGGGTGAACGCTCATATCCGCGCCATAGAGCCATGCGCCTTTGGGATCATGATTGGTCAGCCAGCCATCGGCAATGGCTTCCTGAAAAGTGTGGTGATGATCTTCAAAATCAAAGTGGGTGCGGAAGGCGCTCGCCACGCCAGCGATACGTTCTTGGCCATGCTCTTCGACCAGCGCGACAAACTGGCCTGCCGGGAACAGGCGAATGTGATTGAGGTACTTCTGCGCGGTGAAAAGCTCGGCCTCAGTCAGGGTAGGAAAGATGATGCGCTGCATCTCGGCCAGGGCTTCCACATGGCGGGGCTTCATGCTGGTTACACGGAACCTCACATTGTGCGGTACAACTTTACTCTTCACAATTTAAAACCTCATCCAGCCAACAGAGAATTGCTTCACGCGGGACTGTGATATACACCGCGTTTATGCCGAAATCTAGGTTCGCAGGGAAGGGTTTCAGACCCTCCCCTACAGGTTTGTGCATCAATCAGCGCACATCACCGATGAACACGGTCTTGGGTTCCAGGTACGACTCCAACCCTTCCGCGCCGCATTCACGATCCATGCCGCTTTGTTTCACACCGCCAAAGGGCGCTTCTGGTGTGGAGGGCAGCCAATCGTTGACAGCGACCATGCCAAATTCCAGCCCTTCGTACATCCTGATGGCCGTGTTCATATCGTTGGTCATCACATAAGCCGCCAGCCCATAATCGGTACTGTTGGCCTGCGCCAGCACTGCGTCGGTATCATCAAATGGTGTGACGGGCAGCACCGGGCCAAAGATTTCCTCACGCCATAAGACCGAGTCAGGCTGGAGGCCCGTAACGACCGTTGGCTCGTAGAAGTAACCGCGCTCCAGGCCAGAGGGTCGCTGACCGCCTGCCAGGATGTCCGCCCCTTCCTGCCGGGCGGTGGCCATCATGTCTTCCAGCCGTTCCCGCTGGCGAGCGTTAATCATGGGGCCAACGTCCACACCCTGATCCAGCCCGTTACCCAGTTTGAGGGCTTTCGAAATCTGCGCAGCACGGTCGATAAATTCTTCCGCGATGCGGCTGTGGACGAAAAAGCGCTGCGGCGCGATGCACACCTGCCCGCAGTTGCGGTACTTGAAAGTGAGCGCATCTTTGACCGTTTTTTCCACGTCCACATCCGGGAAGATCAGCGCCGGGGCGTTGCCACCCAGTTCCAGCGAGAGATGCGTCACGGTTTCCGACGCGCCATCCATCAGCAGCTTGCCCACGCGCGTGCTGCCGGTGAAGTGCAGTTTGCGCAGCCGTTTATCGCTCAGCATGGCCTTGCCCATCGGGTCAGCATCGCCATTGATGAGGTTAATGACCCCGGCGGGAATACCGGATTCGTGGAGCGCCTGTGCTACCAGCATCATCGAGCGTGGTGTGTATTCTGATGGCCGCCCGACCACCGTACAGCCCGCCGCCAGCGCCGCCGACCACGCGCGCGTAGCGTTGTAGATGGGGAAGTTCCAGGCGGTGATGGTGCCGACCACGCCCATCGGCTGGTGCATGACCAGGATGCGGCGATCCGCTTTACGAGAGGGGATAGTGCGCCCATAATTGCGCTTGCATTCTTCGGCGTACCACTCGAAAAGCGCGGCGGCGGTCTGCCATTCGGCTTTGGACTGCGCCACCGGTTTACCACATTCTTCGGTAGAGATTGCGGCCAGGGCATCCAACCGTCGGGTGATCCATGCCGCCGTATCCATCAGCACTGCCGCGCGCTGGTAAGGAGTGCGTCCTGCCCATTCTGGGAAGGCATGAGCTGCCGCCTCAATCGCCGCTTCGGCATCGGTGCCATTGCCAAAGGGCATTTGCCCTAAGACTTCTTCCGTCGCCGGGTTGATTAAATCCCAGGTGCCGCCATTGCTGGCTTCTACCCATTCACCGTTAATCAGTTGTTTGAAGATAAAGTCCGTCATGGAAAAACGTCTCCTGAACACGAAAAGAACCTGTAGCATCCCCACCGGAACACGTGACATCGTGCCACGCCGGAAGGCTGCCAGAAGGCGAGTATATCCAATCTTCAGAACAAGTTGGTGATATGGGCGATCAGGTGAGGGTTACGGAAGTGGAGGGCAGGCAGGATCAGACGATGTAATGCGCCTGTAACGCACCGGCAGTATTCATGTTGCGAAATGCTGCACCAGCCAATCATCGTGCACCTTGCGGGTGTTTTTATTGGATATTTCGATTATATCCAGATATTAAAGATTTTTGCCACAATGTTTTGCACATTCTTTTGTGAACTCTGGCCGATGCCTGCCGGGAGGCCGTCAGGATGACTTTGTTCTTCCGGTTCAGGGGTATAGCGACGACCACAAACCCGTCACTTCCTGTGTTGGTTGCCTGATTTATTTTTGCCTGCTTTAACTTGTTTCTCTGCCATCTGGCAGTATGGACATGCTCTCACCCCCCACTTTATCCTATCTCTCACCACTCCCATAACCCTTATCTATTTTTATGGACTACTGGATTTAAGATAAGATTTTACTGGATCCAAGGCGTTAAATAACCCATTTAGCCATTCAAGGTGTAACCGTGAAAGTTAAAAACATAAATGAGGATAATCATGGTTTTTATAGGGTAACAATCCTGATCTGGCTCACTACTGTGCTGTGGTGTATTGCGGGTTGCATACCTGACAAGGATTTGATTGTGACACTTAATATACCTAGTATTCCAGATAATTACGTGCGATCCATCGCCTGGAATGATAACGGAACACAACTTGCTGTAGTACACGGTAAACAGGTGAACATTTGGAACACAGAAACATGGACACAAATACTCTCTATGGGTGATGGTTCAGCCGGCATCCATGGCGTAGCCTGGCGGTCTGACAGCAGTGAATTAGCCACAACTGATTCCCAGAAATATCTTACCATCTGGGATGCAGCTTCTGGTGACGCTAAAGCCAGAATAAAAATCCACAATTACTTTCCAGGCGATTTATTCTGGCCAGCAAATAGAGATGAAATTCTCGCCTTTTATGCTTCCCGTGATAGAATCTCTGTTGAGATCATTCGGGTAAGCAGCAGCGCACTGTCCAGATCGCTTTTAGAAGTGGAAGAACCCAACTCATACGCTGATGATTTGTGCTGGTTGCGCATAGCTGATGCCGAGAGCGTATCTGTGATTCGAATACTGGATTACAACTTCGACGACAGTATCTTTGAAGCGCTTCAGGGAACCTGCAGTCCTAATGGGTTATATTTTGCGGCCTACAATACTGATCAATATCAGCTCAATATCTGGAATATTCAAACCAGTCAGCAGATTGCTTCAATCCCAAAGGTCTATTTTTTTTCTGGTCTTCTACTCTGGAGTCCAGATGGAAGTAAACTAATTAGTGGTGGTTTCAGCGATACTCGGTTTTTCGTTTGGGATGCCCTTCATCCCGCTCAACTTAACTACATAGCGATGCCTGATGACACTTTTACTTATATCTCTGGCCCTCGTGATTTCTCTTGGTCCCCAGACGGTGATAAAGTTGCTCTTGTGGCCGGACCTTCTGGTTTTGAAGATACAACTCCCCGGATACTTGTGTTGATATGGGACATCAATCAAATGCAATGGACCCAAACAATCCGCATGGATGGTGTAGGTGGTTTCGCCTGGCATCCTGATGGCCTGCAAATTGCTGTTGCTGGTGGTGGTGCTGGAGGAGAAGGTGTCAAAGTGTGGCATGTAAGATGAGGTATGGTTGTAGATGGAATTTTATCATGTAGGGTTTGGCAGTCTCTACACGTGTTTGCCGCAGCAATCCCGATGAGCATCTGGCAGATCGGTAGGGGTAGCGCGCGGTGTTGCCCACCCCCATGCTGCCCACCTCAGCCCCATCAGGGACTTACCAGCTTTCCCCTGGCCGGGGGTTTTGAACCCTCGGCGGCACTTTCCACGCAGCACTCGGCATTCAAAATAGGGACATATGTCCACCATTTCCACCCCAAAACCCTGTACACTCATATACTATCTCTCTAAACTTTGTGTCCTGGCGGGTCAAAATGAAATCTTTGCGTCCTTCGTGCTTTCGTGGCTCAACAGCAGTGAACTGCCGACTGTGGACTTCGGCGGCAAGAACGCCCTTGCTTGTTGCCGCCGCGCTTTTTCTTGCCGCCGCCGCCGTCACCAACGCACGCAAACGCTGGCAGTTCCAATAAAGCTGGACATCTTTGGTCAACTCTGACCGATGTTGTCCCAAAGCCATGTTATAATCCGGGCAGATATTACAGGAGGGTCTTCTATGGCTGTGGTGCCAGCCCCAATCTATCAGGAAATTTATTACTTTCTGGCCTCTGCGCCTGACCATGAAGCCATTCTGGCATTTCATCCTTCTGCCGCTGCCGAAGAACGCCTGCGCCAGCTTTTAGAGGCCAATAAAGCTGGGCGTTTGACGGCTGAAGAACAGAACGAACTGGACGAATTTGAGCAGGTAGAGCACTTGGTCAGGATGCTCAAGCTTCACACACGTAAACTCATGGCACAGAAATGACCTATATCAATACTGAACTGCGCCGCCTTGTTCGAGAACGCGCTTCGCAAAGATGTGAGTATTGCCTTTTGCCTGAAGCGGATGCTTTTGCCCGGCATGAAGCTGATCATATCATTGCTGAAAAACATGGCGGTGAAACTTCTGAGGCTAATCTCTGCTGGAGTTGTTGGGTTTGTAATCGTTACAAAGGTTCTGATATAGCTTCTTTTGATCTGCTTACACAACAGATTACTGCACTTTTTCACCCACGTTTGGACGTTTGGGAACAACATTTCAGTCTTGATGGCGCAAAACTCTGGCCGCTGACTGCACAGGGCAGAGTAACAGTACGCTTGCTGCAACTCAATAAGCGCGAACGCATAGAAGAGCGTCGTATGATGATTGAATTAGGGTTGTACCCTTAACAACACTTTTACAGGCTGATACTGTGTGGTTAAGTTGCGGGATGATTCGTTTCCACCCGCCGGGCGAAAGTCCCACGCCACTCTGGCGACAGCGCCTCCACCTGAGCCAGTTCCGCCAGCAGGGTCGGGTTGTCGTTGCGTCCGGCCATCAGGTCGTTAATCAGCGCGATGCTGTACTGCGGATAAGGCCGTTCCAGCAGCGTGTAAGCATCGCCCGCCTGAAGATAACCCGGTTGCAGCACCCGCTGATACCAGCCACCCCAGCCCTTGTGCTCGACACGGGCCGTCAGGTCTTTGATGTCCCAGCGCCGCGCCAGCTTCCAGCACGGCCAGCGTGGCTGTGTCACCTGGATGCGCGCTTCCCCCACCGCATAGACATCACCCAGGTAGACACTCTCTTCAGTCAGCTCAGAGACTGTCAGATTTTCGCCAAAAGCACCATGGGGAAAATCAGCTTTGCCCAGTTCGATACGCCAGTCGTGATAATGCGCCGCGCCATAGGCCAGTACCGCCCGGTTGACCCCGCCGTGATTCTTTAAGTCCTGCTGGGCATCGCCGTGTAGGTTCAGCGTATCCAGCCAGATACGCCCGGTGACCGGGTACTTAAAAATACCGGATTCCCAGGTTTTATCGGAGATGCTGTCTGCGCCATGCTGCGCGGGCAGGCCAACCTGAACAGAGAGGAGAACAGCCATGTGGTTTTATGCCTCTGGTATGTTGAGTATCCGGTAAATTCTAACATCGCTGGCCTCGTCATTGTAGACCAGCTCAAACTGTTCGGGCGCAGTACGGGTAATATAAGTTTCCAGCGCATCATTGGCGCGTGTATCCGGCGAGATTGCCCCACCGAGCAGGATATAATCCGGCTCGTGCGCGGTCAGGTAAGTGTCAATATCCTCGTCGCGTGGGTAGAGCAGGGTGGTACGGCGGGCGTAGAGGTAATCCGCGACGGGTTCACGGGTCATAATCACCGCGTCTGCCTCAGCGTTTTCATTCAGCCAGCTTGTGCCAATCGTGATATCGGGGATGCGTGTTGAAAGCGGGTTGCGCCAGTCCTGTAGGCTGCGTCCCACGCTCACCAGGGCGATCATCGTCGCAACCGCCAGCGTGCCGATCTGCACACGGCGGGGATTGTCGTGGAAGACGCGCCCCAACAGCCAGATCAGCGCCAGGATAAGGTAAAAGTATAAAAACGGGACAAGGGGCACGATAAAGCGATCCTGTGTGCTGCGCAGCGAACCCTCGAAAGGTCGCCAGAAATTGAGCACTGCCGCAAAATAGATCACGACATACAGCTCGCTGAGCTGGAAGCGCCGGGCGGCCAGGATAAAGCCCACCAGCAGCAGCCCCAGCAGCGCGAGGTTGGCGAGAATAAGCGGCAGCAGCAGCCCGCGCTCTTGCAGAGCGTCGGTCAGGTTGGGGCCAAAGACCGGGATGATCGCGTTGGCGAAAATATAATCCAGCACAGTGTATCCCTCGAAGTTTGCCCAGATCTGGCTGAGCTTGGTGAGTGGATCGCCCACCAGCACCTGCTGGACATAACCGCCGGAGACAATCCCTCCGCTGGTGCGCGCATTAAACTGTGAGATCAGCAGCAGACCGAGGCCAGTCACGAAGGCCGTGACGATCAACGGGCGAAAACGCCGCCTTCGCACGGCATCCACCAGCAGGTAAAGCAGCAGCCCCACCACCAGCGCCAACCCCACTGTACGAATTAACTGTGTATAGAGCGCCAGCAGCAGCACCAGCGCCAGCAGGGCATCACTCACCCATGGGTTTTGTTGTGGCTGGCGGGTATGCCGCTGCCACAGGTTAAACAGGCACAGCGTCAGCAGGACAAAAAAGATATAGGCTGATTCCGACATGACAGAAACGGCTGTTCCGGTCAGGCCGGGCTGGAGGGCAGTGAGCGCAACAACAATTTCCAGATAGGGCGATGGCAGTCGTTCCCGGAAGAGCCAGTAGACCAGTGGGATCGTGAACACCCAGAACAGGAGTGTAAACACTTTGAGCGGCGCGTAGCTGCTGGCTGGCAGGTTGCTGCCAAAAAGGGCGCTTAGTGGTGAGAGCAGCAGCGGCCAGCCGGGTGGAAAGTCTCGTTCTGGCACAGGCGGGTCGTAATTGACGAGGTTAAAGCCCTCTCCGGTGGCCAGCCCCTCTGCCAGCACGATGTAATGGGCATCATCCAGAAAACTGCCGACAATCGTGCCATTGAAGCGCAGCACACTCAGTAAAAGACTGACCAGCATCAAAGGAATAAGCAAAAGTGTGGCACGGCGCGCTTCGGCGGTCATTTCCTGATATCCCCTATGGATAGATAGAGACTATTATGCCATAGCGCAGTGACTTTGCCTGAACCTTACAGATCTGAAGTCTGGCGGAAATTGCCCGGTCAGGCCGGTTTGCGGGCGACCAGCCGTGTCGTATGGCGCAGCTCGGAGTGATGAAGCAGTTTCCAGTCGGCAAAATAGCCCGCCAGTTCGCCGGGTTCCAGCAGGTAAGCAGGGTTAAACTGGGGGACAATTTCGAGATAACGGCGGTTAAAAGTTTCGTAGATGACACGCCCACCAGGGCGCACACTGGCGCGAATCTGGGTAAACAGGTCCCGCTTGAGATAACGGAACACGCATACCAGATCGTAGGCAGCGGGTTTCAGGTCTACATGGTCGAGATCAACCTGGAGAAAATTCATATTGCGCAGGTCGCGGGCGATCATCTCCGCCCGGCCTCGCAGCAGCGCCATCCGGCTGACATCCATCACATCCACGATATAACCCTGCTCGGCCAGCCACAGACCATTTTGCCCCAGCCCCCCTGCCAGATCAAGCGCCCGTTTTTCATGAAGCGCGTTCAGGGTGGGCGTGTATTCGAACAGGAAGGGATCAGGGTCGGAGTAGGGCAGGTGGTTACGCTGGCGATAAATGTCATCCCAGCGGGTGCGATCACCCTCAGCCATCGTTTATTGACCTCCATAAACAGGGATATAGGTGAGTGCATCGGGCACCTGCGCCAGGGTCTCGGCATCGCCGGGGTAGAGGCGGGCGTTAGGGGTGCGCTGGCGGCGGGTGTGAAGCTGGTAGGCATCGCGCAGCGTGGTGAAATCCGGTGTCCGCCAGTTTTCCGGCACGGTGAGACACTGCATTAACGCGCGGATGCGCCTGCCACCCGCGCTGTTCCAGTCGGGCGTATTCCCACTCAGCAGCCCCCGCGCGGCCTCGGACATGGCCTCGGAATCGCTGCCTGTCCGTTGGCCAACCTTGTTGATCAGCCCGCTGCTGAGCCTGTCGAACATGGACTGTGCCTTACCCATATCCACTTTATCACTCAGCGCACGCACGTCATCGGGCATGTGGCCGAACACGCCGGAAGCCTCTTTTTCTACAAGACCAATGTCCGGCTGGTGGAGCGCCTTTGCCAGATCAGCCGCGCTTGATCCGGCGCGTAAATGAGGCAGCAGCGCGCTTTCCGGGTCTACCTGTGTGCCACCGTCATAGACAGTGATGACGGCTTCCGCTGCGTCCAGTTCCAGCGCCAGACACAGCCCCAGGCGTGACAGCGCCAGGCACACGCTGGCATCGGCCAGACCGATAATACGTACCCACCTCGCAACGGGTAGCGCGACGAACAGGCGTATCGTGCGTGGGTAGGACTTGCCGGGCAGCAGGCCAAAAGGATCATACAGGCTGTAACCTGACTGCGCGAGATACTGGCGCAGTGCGGCGACGATATTCTCGTGTTCAGCGGAGGGCAAGTACAGGCTGCCCCAGGATGCGCTCATGTTCTTCCTGTTTCCCTTCTCCATCAGGTTTTGCACTGTAGCAGACCACACTGCCGAAATCCAGAAATCCCAGTTCGCGGCACAGACGGCGATCACTCTCACTCTCGCCCGGCGCATAGACCAGGGTGCAGCCTTTTTCCAGCGCGGCTTTGAGTGCGGCGGTGTGCAGCAGGCGCGTAAGTTCGGTAGTACGGGCTTCTTTCATCAGCGCCAATGCCAGGATATGCCCGGTATCTTCCTGAATGCTGATGCGTGCCACGCCCATCGGGAAGCCCGCGCGGTACATCAGGATATCAATCTGGTGTCCCAGTTTGAGCGCGGCCATATCACGCCCCACAAATAACGGTTCTACACCCAGCGTCATGACATCATAAAACGCATTGCGCCACACATACCACCACAGTTCAATGCCGCGCTGGTCGGTCACGGGTTCAATGCGCACATCCTCCGGTACTTTATCCAGTACAGCAGGCGGCGGCACATCCCCATTGAAACCTTCGCCCGCGTAGACCATCAGCGGCAGTTCCCACTCCGGCGCGAGGTGCAGGTCGCGCAGGGTGCGGCCAAACAGCGGCGGCAGCAGTCCCTCGATGTACTGGACACGCGGCGCTCGTCCCAGCTCGTGTAAATAGTCGATGCCCTGCTGCACCATATCTGCCGAGACCCAGGCTGTGTTACGGCGCGGCGTGACATAATTAAGGCTGGCGAGGGTGCTGGCCGGATGGTGGAAAACGTCCACCAGGCCCACCGTCTCGCGGATTGCCCCCAGGTTTTCATGCGCCCGGTAGAGATGTTCCTGTACCCGGCGTAGTATCCGGCGTGACTCTTTCACCGCCGTGTTGTCCATAATCATTTTCCCCGGTGGAAGCAGCGCTCCCTCCATAGCTCGTATTTCCTTCCTCTTAACTCTTAGTGTAGTCCTCTCTGTGGTTTGTGTCGATTCAGATCAGGCTTGGGTTGGGAAAGTCTAACGCAGCGCCGCATCTGCCGGGCACGTTACGCAGGAACTCACACACGTTTACAGGTAGGTGTGCGGCCCCGGTTTATTACGGTACACTGATCTCGAAAAATGAAGAACAAGAGGGATCGATGCCGCGCATTTTTATCTCCTATCGTCGTGCAGACAGCCGTACTTTTACCGGGCGCATCTATGATCGTCTGCTGGTGGCTTTTGGCGAAACCCAGGTCTTTAAAGATGTCGATGACATTCCGGCAGGGGATGATTTCCGTCAGGTGCTGCATCAGGCGGTGGTTTCCAGCAATGTGCTGCTGGCGATTATTGGCCCGAACTGGATTAATGCCCTCGGTGAGGACGGGCGGCGGCGGCTGGAAGACCCGGATGATTTTGTCCGTATTGAGTTGGAACATGCACTGACTAAATCCGATATGCGCGTGATTCCGGTGCTGGTGGGCGGTGCACAGATGCCTGCGGTGGCACAACTGCCCGCCTCGCTCCGGGAACTGCCCTATCGTAACGCGGTAGCAGTACGCGATGACCCCGACTTTAACCGGGATATGGAACGGCTGGTGAGCCAGATCAAAAGCAGCGCACCACAGAAGCGCCGCCCGCCTGCACGTCGTCGGTGGATGGCTGTGGCCATTACAATCATCATTGCGGCAGTGGCGGGTGTGTTTATGCTGGCCGATGGCTTGCCCGGCGGGGCGGAGAGCCTGTGCCCGGTGCAGCCTGCCAGTGCAGAGCAGTATATAGTGCTGGTGGCCGAACCGGAGCAGGTCGGTACGCGCGCGCGTGAAGTCTCGCGATTTGTTTATGACCATCTGAAGCGTACCCTGGAAACTGAGGCCACTTTTTCGCGGATTGCAGTGCGCCAGTGTTCAACTGTTATCACCTCTGCGGAACAGGCGCAGGCAGTGGCGCAGGCACATGGCGCACCTGTGATCGTGTGGGGTAATTATGATGATAACCGGGTAGAGCTGGAAGTCCAGCTTGGCAGCACTCACCAGTTTGAAAATATCCGCATCCCGCGTGAGACACTGGAGCGTACCGTGAATGTCCGGGCACGCATGACGGATGAACGCGAGGAATCCATCGTGCCGCAGGTGATGTCGCTGCTGACCATGCTTCATATGGCTGAGGGTGGCTGGTATGAAACCGCGCGCAGTCATGCCCTTTATGAGTCGATCACCGTGCAGAGCGCCGCTGTGATGGGGAACGGTACGGCAGCGCGTACTGTGCGTGCCTTTATCGCTCTTACGTCCGACACCGCAAGAAGTGTACTGGAACTGGATGCAGCAATCGCCCAGGATGCAGGCAACCCGCTGTTGTATGTCTTTCGCGGGCTGTCGTACCAACGGCAGGGGGAATCTGCTGCGCTGCGCCAGGATATGCGCACGGCCATTCAGCTCACCCCGGAGCTTTGGGCCATGCCGCATTATCTGCTCTCGTTTGATGCCTATTTTACGAATGGCGATGTGGCGGGTGCGCTGGTCGCCGCCGATCAGGTCGTGCTGGCACAGCCGGATTACTGGAATAGTTATTACTGGCGGGGGCAGGTGCATTACTTCGCCGGAAATTACCCGGCGGTGCATGAGGATGCTCAGCGGGCAATTGAGTTGGGAGCAGATACCAACCTGCCTTATCTGCTGAAACTGGTCATGCTGATGCGGGAGGGCGATCTGCTGGCAGGGGCGGAAACGGCAGAAACGATTTTTGTCCGTTTTCCTGATCCTGAAGCAGCCAACCGGATGCTGGATACGCTCTATTCCTCCGAGGAAAGCCGTTACACGGGCCTGATCCCAGCGGCTGTGTCTAATCTGCTGCTGGGGCAGTACGAGCGCGCCCTGGCAAACATCGAACTGGCGCTTACCAGCAATGACCGCATCAGTGATATTTACCTGGTGCAGGGGGTTGCTCAGTGTAACCTGGGGGATTTTGCCGCTGCACAGGCCGCTTTTAGCCAGGGGATCGGGCTGGAACAGGATTACACGCTGCTTTACGTGCTGCGTGCCGATACACGACGGTGGCAGAATGACCTGCCGGGGATGCTCGCAGACCTGGTCATGGTTGCCCAGAGTGAGCAGGCTGCTGCGTTCGCGCCGTATCTGCCCCTGTTGCAGGCAGGCGATTTCAGGCCATGTGTCGATCTGACTAACCGGACGCTAAGCGAGAAGCTGAGGACAGCACTGGCGAATACCCGGTAAAGCATCTATATCCATCAGGCCAATTCTGATAGGCAGCAGACCATCCACCGCTAAACTATAGGATATACGATATAGATTGTTTTGAAAGGTTTTTTGATGCTGAGCCAATATAATCCCGTAGATATCGAAGCCGCCCTGGTTGAAGAATCCCCACCCCCGGCTTTCCCCCCAGCGGCAGACCGTGTCGGCTGGGCAAAAATTCGCGCAGCGGCAGGCGAGGAGGTTGTGCAAAGCCTCATTGCCGCTGCGGAGGAAGACGCAGTCAGGGAAATTCCTGGGCTGACGGCCACCCATTATCTGGTCTTTAAGCGAGAAGGTGAGCGCGCCAGCTTTGAGGCACTCATTCAGCGCCGCCGCGCCATGCTGGCGAACCTGACGCTGGCGGAATGCCTGGAATATCAGGGCCGCTTTCTCGACCCGCTGCTCAACGTGGCCTGGGCCATTTGTGAGGAAAGCAGTTGGTCATACCCGGCCCACCAGAGTGAACTGACCGATATGGAGCGGCAGGTAATTGACCTGTTCGCCTCGATGACCGGGACACAACTTGCCGAAATGGACATGCTGCTGGGGGCAGAGCTTGACCCGCTGTTGGGCAAGCGCATCCGTTATGAGATGAATAATCGCATCTTCACACCCTATCTGACTCGTCACGATCACTGGTGGATGTATGATACCCTTCAGCGCAAGGTCAACAACTGGACAGCGGTGTGTAACGGTAATGTGATTAACGCGGCTATCCGGCTGGAAACCGACATGGCGCGGCTGGCGGAGATGATTGCCCGTGCAGCACGTTCGCTGGATGATTACCTGGACACATTTGACCCCGACGGCGGCTCGACAGAGGGGCCGGGCTACTGGGCCTATGGCTTCGGCAATTTTGTGCTGGTGGCACAGGCAGTGGAGTGGCGCACCAATGGGCGCATCGCCTTTATGGATGGCGATCATATCCGCAATATCGCGCAGTTCCCGCTGCGCACCTTGATGAGTCCCGGCTACTACACCAATTTCTCCGATTGTGACCCGCTGATCAGCTTCCCCCCTGCGCTGCTAACATATCTGTCCCAGCGGCTCGACCTCCCCGGTCTGGCGCAGATCAGCAATGACGCGCAGGGAAAGCGTGCCTTCCGTTCTGGCGAACTCAACTGGGCGCTGCGTAATCTGGTCTGGCAGTTGCCCGCCGGGGCAGGCTCGACACGCTTCATCCCACCGAAACAGGACTGGTACAACGGCATGATGTGGATGATCGCGCGTTATAACCCGGATGACCCTGACGCGCTGGTGCTGGCGGCGAAGGGCGGGCACAATGGCGAGATGCACAACCAGAACGATGTGGGCAATTTTATCGTCCATCTCAACGGCGAATCGGTCATTCCCGATATTGGGCGCGGGCGTTATACCAAAGCCTATTTCGATCATCGTCGTTACGATCACTTCGTCAACCAGTCATTGGGCCACTCCTGTCCTGTTCCCAACGGCCAGATGCAGATGCCGCAGAGCAATCCCCGGCGCGGAGCAGGTAATCGTGTGATAAATGACCCGGATCATGTGCTGCACAGCACCTACGCCGCTCAACTGTTGGAACATCAGTCGGACGACAGCATCGACCTGCTCAGCGTGGAATTGAAAGAGGTCTATCCGGCAGAGGCCGATCTGCAATCGCTGAAACGTACTGTCGCGCTGCACCGTGAAGCGCCGCGTGGCTGGGTGGAAGTGCTGGATGAGGTGATCTTCACTGGCCAGCCGGGGACGCTGGAAAGCGCTTTGACTGTCCTCGCTCCGGTGGAGATGGGCGATGGTGTCGTGACGGTGCGCGGCGAGAAGGGTGTGCTCGCCGTGCATTACGACGCGGCCAGCCTGACCGTTAAGGTCGAGCGGGTGAAGGATGTAGACCTGGCCACTGGCTTATGTGATGTGAATCGTATCATGTTCGGCTTCCGGCAGCCACAACAGAACGGCAGCATCCGGCTGCGGATTGTGCCGCTGTAAATCAGGCATCCCTCTCTGAAACCACGATCCCGAACAGGCGCAGCTCGCGCCTGTTTTTTTATCCCGGCTGAACTTGACAACCTACCTGAAATTTTATAAAATGAAACTTGTTTACAGTATAAACTTGTTTCTGGGAGGTGAGATGAATGTGGAAAAGCGTCTGGAGCTGGCGGCGGAATATGCGCGCTACTCGCAGAGTTATAACGGGCTGGGCAAGACACTGGGTGGCTTGGCCGGGTTGATAGTACTGCTGGCCGGGACATTCTTAGGCGGTGGTGTCCTCACGGTAATGCTGACCTTTGGCCTGACCGCCCTCTGGTTGGTCGGCAAGGAGGTTTTGAGGGCGCGTTTTTACCAGATTCTGGGGGCGGCGCAGGAAATCTGGGATCGGGAGTATAAACGGTGGCACCTGTTTCTCACCTGTTTTACAGGCCTCATCAGCCTGGGGATCTTTATCGTGTTTATCGCCAATGGCCGGATTACCGAAGCGGCGTTCTGGCCGTATCTGTTTTTCGTGGCGCTGCTGCCGCTCGTTACCTGGCGCTTCCTGCGCACCCCATTGGAATTTATCGTTGGGGTCTCGCTGCTGGCGGCATGTGCAGTTCACAGCATGGGTGGGGCATATCACCTGCGGGAAATTTATACCTGGCCCTGGCTGATCGGGTCTCTGGCATTAATCCCGCTGGGCATTAGCGAACATCGTCGCTTTCTCGAAATTTCCCAGCAGCTTCAAATGGGTAGGTCATGATGGCCGATGATGAGTCTTTTCGTTACAGTGAAATTCAACATGCGCTGGACATTAACCGTATCGTTCACGAACCTGCCCGGCTGGTCGTGCTGGCCGTGTTGAGTAAAGTGGATTGGGCAGATTTCAACTTCCTGCTCACCGCCACTGGTCTCACAAAAGGTAATCTCAGCCGTCAGGCTTCGAAGCTGGAAGAGGCGGGCTATATCGAAATCACGAAGTTTTTCAAAGGTAAGCTGCCCGCCACCCGTTACCGCATCACTGCCCTCGGCAAGCAGGCATTGGAAACTTACTGGAAGCAAATGAGGGATTTACAACAATCGATTCAGGAGGATATTCAACCATGAAACAGACAATATTGATGCTCATCATTCTGCTGTTTTTGATCCCTGTAAGTCAGGCGCAGGATGTGGACCCATCTGCGCCAGTGCGTGATTATATCGCCGGGCATCTGGACGATGTCGGTGTCGCCTGTTACCCACTGGACGACCCTCAGAATGGGGTATTCCACAACGCGGATGAGCCGTTTCAACTGGCCTCGGTCTATAAGATTCTGGTGCTGGCTGAGTACGCGGTACAGGTTGCTGAGGGACGGTTGAACCCGGATGAGCGGATTGCGTTGGCCGACCTCAATGCCTATTATCTGCCCGGCACTGATGGCGGGGCACATGACCTGTGGCTGCAAACTGATGCGACCATCGAGAATGACAGCCTGGCACTGAATGACATCGCCTATGGCATGATCCGTTACAGCTCCAATGCAGCGGCAGATT
>JBGSXK010000149.1:0-7255 GCA_041751455.1 Anaerolineae bacterium | reverse complement strand
GAAAAGCTGGTGCTGCAAACCATGCGGGGTTCGGTAGAGTATGCGGCTCAGTCCGGCCTGCACCCGGCGGAACTGCGCAACCAGGTAACCAGCCCAGGTGGAACTTCGGCAGAGGCTATTTATCACCTGGAAAAAGGTGGTTTGCGCACGGTGCTGGCGCGGGCGGTGTGGGCGGCGTATCAGCGCTCGATGTCGCTGGGTGGAGGCAAACCGCGTGATCCCAATAATGGGGGTGAAGGCTAGAAGCAGAGCAGGAAGTCATGAAAGCGCAAAAGTACTTTTTTAGTGTCATATTTTTTCTATCTCTATCGGGTCTTCTTTTTGAGCATACAGCGGCACAGGAAAGCGCAGATATTCAGATTTATCGGGATCAGGATACATTCACCCTTTACCTTCCGGCAGGAACGTTGAATCGTTCTGTATCGCTGGGTGGCCTGCGTTTTGAGGTGGGTGAGAGCCGTATCAGTTATCCGTTTGTTGGTTTTCGGGCTTTCGCCGGGATCGCGCTTAATCGTCTTTCACCCCCTATATGTTTCAGACTGAAGCGCTACGGCTCTCATTCTCCACTGCCTTTAAGCTGTGATGGTATCCCTGTGCTGACTCATGAACTGGCTGACTATGATGTTTTCTGGTACAGCCGTGAACAAGGTCAGGACCTCACTGTGATTATTGGCGGGGGAATGGCTGAAGAAATATGCCCGGCGGGGCAGGCACACTGTGAATTACATTTTGCGGCCAATACATCTGCACTGCTCACTTCAGCTCTCCCGGATACACTTGATCCCTCCCTGGTGACGCAAGTCAATGGAAGCGGCGCGATCATTAACATTACGGGTGGTACTGTGGGTGCAGTCATCAATCAGTCCACGGTTCAGGAGCTTATTATTAATATTGGCGATTCGGAAGCGGAGCAGGCTGCCAAATCCCGCCAGCGGGCCGACCTTATCAGCGCAGAGGTGCAGCAGTTGCTGCGCAACGTCGATTCGCGGCTGCTGCTGGTGGATAATACGCTTGATTCTGATCTGTTCGACAGCCGGCTGGCCGAGATACGCGCGACTGTGGCCCCTGGTGCAGAGGGAGTTTTTGCTGGTGCGTATGATGAACTGCTGGCCCGTACCCAAGTTATCCGGCTGCGTGAGGCCTTTACCAGTACACCTCTGCCCAGTGTTGCAAACCCGGCTGTGGTCGCGCTGGTGGCAGAGAGCAGTGTTAACCCCTTTGATCTTCAGTTCTTTTACAACCAGTTAAACGAGATTAATGTCACATCGAATAACCTGATTGAACGGCTGGAAAGCCTGACAAACGCATTGGCTAGTGACCCGGCATGGTTAAGCTACCAGCAGGACAGCCTGGCGCTGGAAACTCAAACCCTGCTCAATCGCTCTATGCTGGCTTATGTCACTGCGCTGCGCATTCTAGGCGATCTTAAACACATTTATCCCGATATGATGATTCCACTGGGGAGTTTTGTTTATCTGGAGCCGCCTGGATTTCTGAGTGAGGCCGAACTGGATACTCTTTATCAGGAGCATCTGGCCTTTGCGCTAGATCTGGTCAGTTCAAGAGCTTTCCTGGTGGCGGAAGGTGAACAGCTACTTGACAGCACCCTGGATGATTATGCGCGAGTCAGTAATCTGCTCATCATTTACCCAGATGATACGTGGGATCAGGTAGTGGGTAAGGCGATTTCGCTGCGCCAGTTGGGGCGAGTAACGGAGGCTGTCGCGGCTTTTGCGCAATATGGGTACATGTTCGCGCCAGCTGATCCCACGGCTCTACAGTATTCTGTCACTGCACAGCATTTTACGTTGCAGGCACAGGCATTGGGGATTGCCAGAGGTGCAGCTTATGTCTATGCAGTCGCTGAAGACAGCCCAGCGGCAGAAGCGGGCTTACAGGCGGGTGATATTCTGGTGGAGTATGATGGGCAAGATCTGACAGGGGTTATCATGGACAATGGGGAAGAAATTACCCTGGGAGAATTTATCAGCAATGCTTTTGCACAGGTCTCTGCCGGGGATGAAATCAGCATTACCTACCTACGCTTAAATGCTGATCATACGTTTTCACGCCAGACTACAACAGTGATCGTCACTGAAGTGATCGGCATGGGTGTGATGCCTGTCTGAGACCTGTTGTAAGATGTTCACAAGCGGGCCGATTCTATTTGTGAAAAAGTGGACAGATGACCGCCAATCAGTTAAAATCTTAATCAGTAGATCACTGTCAGTCATTAGCCATCAGCAAAAAACTCAAGCGCCTGATTTGTCCTTGTTTCTCTTTGGCTAAGGATTGGAAGCATCGTTAGCAGTTCTAAAATGGCCATCATGCTCACCTTCTCAGGTGAACAGGAATGTAACATTCGTTAGATTAACACGCAGTGTAAATTGAGGAGACCTTACATGGCGAATATCTCCACCGATATTTTTGACTCGTTAATGAAGCAGCTTGAAGGCTACGAGTCTAAAGTTGAAGCAGTTGAAGTGGGGTTTGTGGAAGAGGTTGGCGACGGTATCGCCCGTCTTGCTGGCCTGGAAAATATCCGCTTCAGCGAACTGGTGCAGTTCCCTAACGGTGCGTTGGGGATGGCATTCAATCTGGAAAAAGATAACATCGGTGTCATTATTCTGGGTGAATTTGCCTCGATTAAAGAAGGCGATGAAGTACGCCCTCTGGGTCGTATTGCCTCAGTGCCAGTGGGTGAAGGGCTGGTGGGTCGGGTGGTCGATGCACTGGGCAACCCGGTAGATGGCAAAGGGCCAATCACTGCCACCGAATATTATAATGTGGAGCGGCTTGCCCCTGGCGTGATGGAACGCCACAATGTAAACCGCCCCGTGCAAACGGGCATTATTGCCATTGACTCGATGATCCCGGTAGGACGCGGCCAGCGCGAGTTGATTATTGGCGACCGCCAGACTGGCAAGACCGCGATTGCTATAGATACCATCATTAACCAGAAGGGGCTGGGCATGAAGTGCATTTACGTTGCCATTGGCAAACGTAAAGGCGAAATCGCCCGGCTGGTGGCTACACTCGAAGAATATGGTGCAATGGAATATACGACAGTGGTCATTGCCTCTGCCTCTGACGCGGCGGCCATGCAGTATATCGCCCCGTATTCCGGTTGTGCGATTGGTGAGTGGTTTATGGAAAACGGCCAGGATGCGCTGGTGGTCTATGATGATCTTTCCAAACATGCCTGGGCTTACCGCGAAGTTTCGCTGCTGATGCGCCGCCCGCCTGGACGTGAAGCCTATCCCGGTGATGTGTTTTACCTGCACAGCCGCCTGCTGGAACGTGCTGCTCAGTTGAGTGAAGCGCGTGGCGGTGGCAGCCTGACTGCGCTGCCATTTATTGAAACGCTGCTTGGGGATGTATCCGCCTTTGTGCCCACCAACGTGATTTCGATCACCGATGGGCAGATTTACCTGGAAGCTGAGCTGTTCTATGCAGGCCAGCGTCCGGCGCTTAATGTGGGTATCAGCGTCAGCCGCGTGGGTGGTGACGCGCAGACCAAAGCGATGAAGCGCGTGGCGGGTGGTCTGAAGCTCGACCTGGCGCAATTCCGTTCACTGGCTGCGTTTGCTCAGTTTGGCTCTGATCTGGATAAAGCTACCCAGCAGCAGCTTGATCGTGGCCTGCGCCTGACTGAACTGCTGAAGCAGCCGCAGTATCAACCGATGACGCTGGCTGAGCAGGTGGCGGTGATTTTCGCCGGGACGCGCGGTCTGTTGGACAACGTACCCGTGGATCGTGTCAGTGAATGGAAACAGGCCTTCCTGCGCGCCTTCAATACGCAGTTTGCTGAGATCGCGCGCGGCATCCAGGAAGATCCCGAAAAATGGGATGAAAATGTCGAAAACGGGCTGAAGAATGCAATCGAAGCTTTCAATGCCAATTGGAGCTGATGCGCCGCAAGGCAGGCAGAAAGGCGCAAAATAAATGGCAACTGCACGTGAAATTCAAAAACGTATTCGCAGTGTAAAGAACATTGCGCAGATCACCCGTGCGCTGGAGGCGGTTTCCGCCTCCAAAGTGCGACGGGCACAGGCACGGGTGCTGGCAAGCCGCGCGTTCGCCGAAAAAGCATGGGAGATCCTGCTGAATGTGCAGAACGCAAGTGGTAAAGGAGGTGCGCTGCATCCCCTGTTGACAGAGCGCACGGAAATCAACAATGTGATGATCGTTCTCATCACATCAAATCGCGGGCTGGCGGGTGCGTTTAATACTAATATCACCCGCGTGGCACAGCGCTTTGGTGAGCGGTTGGGCAAGCCGGTGCAATATGTCACGGTGGGACGCAAGGGGCGCGATTCGCTGGTGCGGGCGCGGCAGAACGTGGTGGCGCAGTTTACTGTGCCGGATAATCCCTCGATTAGTGATCTCTCACCTGTAAGCAGGTTGGCGATTGATGCTTTCCTGAGTGGTGAAGTGGATGATGTGTATATCGCCTATACTGACTTTATCAATATGATGACGCAGCACCCGGTCGTGCTGGGGTGGCTGCCATTGATTCCCCATAGTGTTGAGGATCAGGTCGCGGCGGAGTTCATCAAGGATGTGCCCCAGGTTAGCAGCACAGTGGCCGACTATGAGTATGAACCCAGCCCAGAGGCGATTTTAGATGAAATTGTGCCGCGTTTTACCGAACTCCAGCTTTACCAGGCGATGTTGGAAAGCCAGGCAAGCGAACATGCGGCGCGTATGCTGGCGATGAGTAATGCCTCTACCAACGCGGGTCAGCTTGCGGGTGATCTGACTCTGATTTACAACAAGGCGCGTCAGGCCGCCATTACCGCAGAAATCCTTGATATTGTGGGTGGTACAGAAGCTCTCCAATCCAGCATTGATAAAACGGCGGATGATATTCTGCTGGCAGCTTCTGCTTATGAAGCAAGCCTGTCTAAAGTGCCTATCGCGCGGTCAATAGGTGCTGCCGCGACCGCGGCCAGTGCTGCCCCGGCAGCCGTGCTGGAAGCCGATGATCTGACACGGATTGAAGGCATTGGTCGCAAAATGTCGAATGCTTTAACCGCGGCAGGGATTTATACTTTTCAGCAACTGGCACAGACTGATGGGGCAACCCTACAGGCGGCGATTGAAGCAGCCGGGATGCGCTTCGCACCCAGCATGAGCACGTGGGGCGAACAGGCTGCTTATGCTGCACGGGGCGATTGGGATGGCCTGAAGGAATATCAGGCAACACTCAGCGCCGGGCGTAAATCTTGAAATAATGATTAGCTTTTCGTCATTGATGGTGTATTGATGGCTCATCAGGAAAATGCTGATCACGCATGAAGTTTCATTAGAGGAGATCACGCAGACATGGTTGAAACTGAAGGGCGTATTGCCCAAATTCTAGGCGCGGTGGTGGACGTAGAGTTTAACGAGAATGAACTGCCTGATATTTATGAGGCTGTCCGTGTACCGCGCGAAGGCCAGGAAGACCTGATTCTGGAAGTACAGAATCACCTGGGCGACAACATGGTGAGAACGGTAGCGATGGATACTACCGATGGTTTGCAGCGCAGGGTTCCTGCGTTTGCGACTGGCTCACCGATTAAAGTTCCGGTAGGGCTGTCAACACTGGGGCGGGTATTTAATGTACTGGGTCACCCGGTGGATCAGATGGCCCCGGTGCCCGATCATGAACCACGCCGGGCGATCCATGCCCAGGCACCTAATTTCGAAGATCAGTCTACACAGATTGAACAGTTCGAGAGTGGTATGAAGGTTATTGACCTGGTTGCGCCGATGACCAAGGGCGGCAAGACCGGTATCTTCGGCGGCGCGGGCGTGGGCAAGACCGTGACCATCATGGAATTGATTAACTCCATCGCCACGCAGCACGACGGCATCTCGGTATTTGCCGGGGTGGGGGAGCGTACCCGTGAGGGAACGCAGCTTTACGGTGAAATGAAAGAGGCGGGTGTGCTGGATAAGCTGGCGATGGTTTTTGGCCAGATGAATGAGCCGCCCGGTGTGCGTTTGCGTGTGGCGCTTTCCGGCCTGACGATGGCTGAACATTTCCGTGATGAAGGCCGCGATGTGCTGATGTTTATTGATAACATCTTCCGTTATTCTCTGGCAGGGGCGGAAGTGTCGGCGCTGCTGGGACGTATGCCCTCGGCAGTAGGCTATCAGCCTACACTGGCTGATGAGATGGGACAACTTCAGGAACGTATTACTTCGACTCGGCGCGGTTCGATTACCTCGATGCAGGCAGTTTACGTGCCTGCGGACGACTACTCTGACCCTGCGCCTGTCGCTGTGTTTACGCACCTGGATGGCACGATTGCGCTGGAACGCTCGATTGCCGCCCGTGCTATCTTCCCGGCGGTAGACCCGTTGGGCAGCACCAGCAAGATTCTTGACCCGCTGGTAGTGGGTGAGGAACATTACCAGACCGCGCGTGAAGTGCAGCAGGTGTTGCAGCGTTATAAAGACCTGCAGGATATCATCGCTATCCTGGGTGTGGACGAACTCTCTGACGATGACAAGCTGCTGGTGGCACGTGCGCGTAAGATTGAGCTGTTCCTCAGCCAGCCGATGGTGGTGGCCGAACAGTTTACGGGTCGTCCGGGGCGATATGTGCGCGTGAAGGATACTGTGCGCGGCTTCCGTATGATTCTTGATGGTGAAGTCGATTATATCCCGGAGCAGTTGTTCTATATGGCTGGCCCTATGGATGAAGTGCTTGAGCGTTACGAACAGTCGCAAAACTAGCGGAAAGGCGCATGATGCCTATTCATGTGGAGTTGGTTACACAGGAACGTAAAGTCTTTGATGAGCCGGAAGCCGATATGGTGATCATCCCAGCCACCGAAGGCGAGATGGGGGTGCTGCCGCGTCATGCGCCCGTCCTAACCACAATGGGTTTTGGTGAACTGGTGGTACGCAAGGGTGGCGCGGAAGAGCGCTTTGCCATTTATGGCGGTGTGGTGGATGTGCGCCCGGATAAAGTCGTGGTGCTGGCCGACCTGGCAGAGTCATCCTTTAATCTGGATATTGAAGCCATTGAGCGCGCCCGTGAGAGTGCGGCCAGGATGCTGACAGAAGGGCTGCCACCTGAGCAGAACCGTGATGCCACGCTGGCACTGCGGCGGGCGGAACTGGGGCTGAGGATTCAGCGCAGGCTGCAAGCACGCTCCGGCCCTGTGATGCGTATTATAAAGAATGATGAAGACTAGCGGGGACTCTCGATAGTTTGCTAAAGCTTATCAGCGCCCGGTCTGTAATCGTCCGGGCGTTG
>JBGSXK010000148.1:0-2711 GCA_041751455.1 Anaerolineae bacterium | reverse complement strand
GCTGGCGCTGGCGCTGGTGATGCTGGGGATTTCGGTTTATGTGGGCATTATACGCAAGGGTGATGTCACGCCTCTGTTTCGCCGTGCTGTGTACATCATTGTGGGTACGATGCTGGTTGAAGCGCTCATGGGGCTGGCGATGTACCTGTTCTTCAGCGCCCGCCCGCGTGAAGATGTCCACCTGATTTATGGATTGGGTACTGTGCTGGCGCTGCCGTTTTTTATTTTTGTTGAAACCACCGCCAGAAAGCGTCCAGCAATGGGCAGTTATATCTGGGGCTTTGCACTGCTGGCGGGCATCATCCTGCGCAGCATCTCCACAGGTGGGTGAGAGCCATCAGGCATCAACAACCAGGGATGATGACTTCATCGGGTTAGGTGTGCAGGGGGCGACGCAGTGCTCAGCCGATTTGTCGCCCCTGCAATGTTACGATCTTCGTTATGCTCTTTGATCGAATATCTGGGTTCTAAATATAATTCCCCGCGTTGCTTTGCGACCCCCGGCGGCCATCAGGCCAGACTGTATTCTGGTTGGAGATAAGGCCGTCAATCGTCGCTCCGGTCATCACAGCATTGAGCAGGTTCGCATCACTGATGTTGGCGCGGCTGAGTACCGACCGTGTTAAATTCGCGCCCTGCAAATTCGCGCCCACAAAGACAGCTCCGGTGCAGTTGGCATTTTGCAGGTCTGCGCCCGGAAGCTGCGCCAGGGTAAGATCGGTGAAGAACAGGTTGGCGTTGCGCAGCACAGCCTCACGCAGTTTGGCTCTGGTCATAAACGCCTGCTTGAGATTCGCACCTGTCAGATCCAGGCGAGTCGCATCCATGTCGATCAGGTTGATCCCGGCCAGGCGTGGATTTGGCCCGGCGGAGATGAGCGCAATAATCAGTTGTTGACGGGTGATTTCAGGCATTGATAAGCTCCTTCTGGTCATAAGCGGTATCTGGACGCTGCTGTCGTCCAGGGTGACGGCTGGCGGTCCATTCTATACTCTATTTTATCCAAACCAGTCATTTCGTGCCCGACAGTATGTAGCCCTTTATTTGTCTGCCGTATTTCCAGCGTTTGTTTTGTGTTTGTGAGCCAGGAAAAAAGCTGTTGGCGTAGGTTTTGCGTAGAGGAAGCGTAGGCCAGGGGTTCCAATAAGTGCGCGTGCAGTGCATTTAAGATGATAAGGAACACTTTATGTGTTCTTGTTTTCTAACCCCCAATTTCTGGTTTGGACAAACTAACCAAACCGTTATACACTGGTTAGATGATTGTAATGCAGAGTTATTATTCAACTCCTGTGAGCCGGAGAAGGAATGGAATGGCTGAGAAAATCCTGGTCATTGATGATGAAGAAACCACTGTCCAACTGATTGCAATTCTGCTGGAACGTCGTGGTTATGAAGTGATTAAAGCCTTTCGGGCGGAGGATGGGCTGCGCAAAGCCTATCGTCACCAGCCTGACCTGGTGCTGCTGGATATTATGATGCCTGATATGGATGGTTGGGAAGTCTGTAAGCGGATGCGTGAAATGTCCGATGTGCCGGTGATCTTCCTCACGGCACGTGGCGAAGTGCGCGATGTGGTGCGTGGGTTGGAGATGGGCGCGGACGATTATGTAGTCAAGCCCTACGACAATGACGAACTGGTCGCGCGCGTGCGGGCACATCTGCGCCGCTCTCCACGCCCGAACATGAGCGAGGAACTGGTCTTTAACGGCGGTGACTTCCGTATCAACTTCATGAATCGTGAAGTGCGGGTGCGCAACGAGATCAAACATCTTACGCCGAAGGAATTTAATCTGCTGGGTGTGCTGGTGCGTAATGCCGGGCGCGTGGTCACACGCAACGAGCTGGTCACCGAAGCCTGGGGCGAGGAATATGCCGACGCGATTGACAGCCTGAAGCTCTATGTGCATTACCTGCGTCAGAAGCTGGAATCCAACCCGGATCGCCCGGAATACATCATGACGCTGCGCGGCGTGGGCTATCGTTTTATCGACCGTTAGGTGCTGGCGGTTAGCCATCAGTTTTGGGTAAGCTCTGATCGCTAACCGCTGTGTTCTGCCCGTTATATCTCATCTCCCGACGACTTTCCTCAGCAAAGATCGGTAAATTTCTGCCTCTGATCCGGTTGGCGCTGTCCTACCCTATCGTATCGAAAGTCCAACCGATCTGTTACAGACTGCTGTCCAGGCTGCCTGTTTTTAACGATCTACCCCTATAAAACGGGGGGAGCTGAACCGCGTTTTCCCCGCACAATAAAAACATGAGTTGGGAAAAGGCGGTGCAGGATGGCAAGTGATCCGACCAAAACTGAACCGATGCTCCGTGAGGGGCTGGAATTTGACTCGACGGATTTAACTTATAATCGTGGCGCAGTGATGACGGAGGGCCAGCGCGCACGGCTGATGGCGCAGGCCCGTGGGTTAAAGCGCCTGACCTTTCTGGCATGGCTGCTGTGCATCGCGCTGCCAGCGGGGATGGTGGTGCAGTTTGGAATGCCTTTCGGCATATTAGCGGCCATTCTGCTGGCGCTGGGGCTGGGCTGGCTTGGTCTGTTCCTGTGGCAGTCATTCCAGGCAGTACAGACAGACTTGCACGAGGGAATGGTGATTCGGGCTGCTGGCCCGGTGCGGCTGGAGATCAGGCGTTATGGCCTGTTCGCACGCAATTATATTCATGTCGAGGGCGAGTCATTTGCAGTCAGTGATAAAGCGCTG
>JBGSXK010000147.1:0-16904 GCA_041751455.1 Anaerolineae bacterium | reverse complement strand
CGGTAGAAGTCATCGGCCTGACGAGCTTCCGGGAGGGTGGCGCGCTGGGCGCGCACGCTGTCCAGGTCACAGACGACTCCATCTGGGTGCTGGTGGGTGAAACCTCAGATTTCCGCATCCCCTACAGTCATGCGCTGCTGGAGCTGGATAAAGACACCAGGCGTATTAAGACCTTTGTGGATTTATTGACTGTGGAGCTGGAGCAGGACCCGGACGGCAACCCGAACCAGCAATCCAATCCCACGGATTTTGCTGTTGCGCCGGATGGCACAATTTATATCGCCAATGCAGGCTGCAACTGCCTGCTGAGCTGGACGGAAGAGGCGGGTGTGCAGGTGGCTGCGGCCTGGCCATTTGAGGGCGATAACCCTGTACCGACCAGCGTCGAGGTCGATGCTGAAGGCAGTATTTACGTGGGCTTCCTGACAGGCTTCCCCTGGCCAGTGGGCGAGGCACGAGTAGAAAAATGGGTCAACGGTGAACTGGCCGAGACCTATGACGGCCTGACGGCTGTGACCGGCCTGACCGTGACCGCTGACGGCACGATTTACGCGGTAGAGATCGGCCTGAACCAGGAAAGCCCGGCGCGCGTCGTGCAGGTGACGGCGGATGGCCCGGTGGCTGTGGCCGAAGGACTGGCTGCACCTTATGGCATCACGCAGGGGCCGGATGGCCGCCTGTATGTGACAGTGGGCGGCATGGGCGGCCAGGGTGGCGCGGTGATCGCACTGCCGGGCATGTAAACGCGCCAATTTGAGGGACACTTGCAGGGACACGACACATCGTGTCCCTGCGTTTTAAACCGAGGAGAATCGCATAATGAAACGTTGGATCATCGTTTTACTGGTGCTGGGGGCTTTTGGGCTGGGGGCAGGTGTGGGCACCGTAGGACTCCTGTGGGCGACGGGCGGCAATGCTGAACCCAGCCGTGATACCAGTGAAGTCGTGCCTACCCTGTCGCTGGACACCGCGCCGACGATTGCGCCGGATGCGCTGGTGACGCAGATGGCCGCGCTGAGCGCGAAAGTGGATTCCGTCGCCGCACAGATTGAGGCGCTCAGTACGACCGTGGCGGACAATCCGGCTGCCAACAGCAGTTCACCACAGGAAGCCACGCCCCAGGCCGAGATGACTGAAGCCCCCGCGCCAGAAAGCGCCAACACAGGTGGCCGCGTCCTGTTCCGCATCCTGGAGGAAGGGTCTGAAGCCCGTTTTTACATTGACGAGATTTTGCTGGGCAACCCCACCACGGTTATTGGCACGACAAGCCGGGTGGCGGGCGACATCATTGTGGACTTTGATAATCCCGCTGCCTCACAGGTGGGGGCAATTGCCGTGAATGTACGCACTCTGCGCACCGACCAGGAATTTCGTGACCAATCTATTCGTGGGCAGATTTTGCAGACTTCCACGCAGGGCAATGAATTTGTCACGTTTACACCGGCTCAGTTGGTCGGTCTGGTCCAAAGTCCGGTAGCCGCGGGTGATACACTCGAATTTCAGATTGCAGGTGAGCTGATGATTAAAGGCATGACGCGCCCGGCGACATTTGATGCCAGCGTAACCTGGGCTGGGGGTGACCGGCTGGAAGGCGTGGTACGCACTGAGATTGCCTATGACGATTACGGCATCACCATCAATCTGCCGCCGCAGGTGGGCGGTGTGGGCGAAACCGTGATTCTGGAACTGGAATTCGTGGCGGAGCAGGTAGAGGCATAATCACATCAGGATAATGCGGCGGGCGGCATTTATGCCGTCCCTTCGTTTGTGGCTCCGCTGCTCAGCTCACCCGCGGCAGAGACAGAAGCACGGTCTGCCTCCGGTATCATTGCGCGCACTTCGTCACGGCAGGCATAACTCCACCACAGGCCGATAACCCAGAAGAATACCACCCGGAAGGGATGCACGGCCCAGAAATAATTGTCGAACAGGTTGGCTGTGCAGATCGCCAGAAAGCAGCACGACCACAGGAATACAGCGGCACCATGACGTGGGTGCAGACGGCGCAGGATGGTAAAGCAGCCCAGCAGATAGAGCACCAACCCAGGCAGGCCCTGCTCTGCCCAGATGAACAGATAGACATTATGCACAGGCAGCAGGTGGATCACGTCCAAGCCCCAGATGCGCCCGGCTTCCAGCATCAGGTTGCCCATGCCCACACCCAGCACGGGCGACTGCTGGATCACCGCCCATGTGTAATCGAAGAAGAATTCGCGCTGGGTGAAAAAGCGTGTCTGAATATTTTCCAGTCCGCCCAGGGCAAACAGCATATAAGCCGCTGCCAGCACGACCACCCCAACCGATCCGGCGATCACCGTCAGACGGATGCGGCGTTGCAGCGCGAAGAAAATCACCGCGCCTATAGGCAGCAGGCCAACCGCTGTCGCCAGCATTCCACCGCGTGACAGCGTGGAGAGGATTCCCACACAGGCCAGCACCCCGATCAGCGCTGGCAGCAGCACCGATTTACCCTGCAACCACTTCTGCCAGCCTGTCAACAGGCAGCCAAATAACCCAACCATAAGATAGCCAGCCAGATAATTGTAATGCATAGCCAGCCCAGGGGCGCGGTAAAAATCAGTGGGGTCATAATAGAAGCGGTCAATTTCGCCCAGCGCGTACCAGCCCAACGGCCCGTTATTCAGCACTTGCAGCAGCGCGATCACGGATTGTACAGCGGTGCTGATGAGCAGCGCCCACAGCAGCAGCCGCGCGCCACGCTCCTGTACCAGGTCGGCCAGGATAAACGCCGCGACCAGCAGTCCGATGAAATGCAGCGCTCCAAAGCGCAGCATGGTGGTATTGCCTGCCCACAGCATTCCCAGGATCGACCACAGCACCAGCAGCACCCACCACAGGCCGCCTCCACGGGTGATAATCAGGTTAACGGTGTCCATCAGATGCTGACGATAATCCGACACCAGCAGCAGCCGCAGCACGGTGAGCAGCAGCAGCCCCAGTACGAAAAAATCCGGGATGGACAGCGAGATCACACGAAACTCCACAGGGATATTGACCTGATCAGAAATTTCGAGAATCTGCTGGCGCGGCCGCGAGATCACGCTGAGGATAATCGTCAGCATGAGGGTGACGTACTGAACCCAGCCCAGGCCGCTGAAAAAGGGATTATATTTTTGTGATGTCATCAGAAATAAAAAATCGCCGGCCAACCCCGAAGGGCTGACCGGCGATTTTCCTGAAATTAGCAGCTACCGGTTTCGCTGTCACGCAGGTTACGGCAGACCACATCCGCAACAGTTTCCGCAGCGACATAGAAGCGGTTGTTGTTCGGGAAGAAGATCGGCAGATAGCCATCGGGACGGGTATCGGTATCACCGCACAGCAGGTATTTCTGGCGGTCAGAATCCGGCACGAAGGCGGCCACCTGGTTCAGGTCAGAACCGGTGTAAACTGCCACACCACCACCTACCAGGCGTACCTGGGAGAATGGGTTAAAACCACAGGTGGCAACTTCGTTGGGGGCATTTGGCCCAGCATACTGTGCACTGATGCTCGACGCACTAAAAGTAGCGAAGGGCAGGCCAAAAAGCGCAACAACAGTGGCGACCAATAGCAGACCGCTTAGAAGAATTGTGAGACGACGATTCGTGGACACGGGTATAAGCTCCTTTTCTATAGGGTAATAGATGCTACCGCGTTCTTACTTATTTTAAATGACTTTTGAAATTGCGCAACAAGTGAGATGTTAATTTTTTGTTCGCTTAGCAGGGCAAAGGTTTAATACGTTTAACAGGTTGATAATATCCACCTAAGTTCGGACTCAGAGGGATGTTAGCAAAACCTCTTTTAAACGTGATGTAAACTTTTGTTGGTTTTTCCCCCAAAGGCAGCCAGACGACCGCGCCAGGACACCGGTTGCTGCGTAAGCTGTTTCCCACTCCAGCGATACCAGGACAACATTTCTGTGCGGCTGAGCTGCGGAATATAACGTTTATTGCGCATCTTCAAAGCTGATTGTACCAGTTGTTTCATAAGTTGCAAACCTGAACGTGGTTTGAAAAGAAGCCGCAGCAGGCAGTGCGCAGCAATTAAAGGCAGGTTATAGATGAACAGATCAAAGAGAAAAGCGTTTTTCACCACGCTTAAGTAACGGTTGCCGATGGCCTGAACCTGTAACCAGCCCTGGGCATGGCTGCCACGATGATAGGCGACGGCAGCGGGTGTATACCAGCAGCGCCACCCGGCACGACGTGCGCGCCAGTCCAGATCGCTGTCCTCACCGTACATGAACAGGTCGCTATCGAACAACTCGCCATCCAGCGCGAGGGCGGTGATCAGGGCGCGGGTATAGAGCGGCGCTGCGCCTGGCGCGCCAAAGACCTCGCGCGGTTGGTCGAACTGGCCGCTGTCGGGCAGACCATAACCGATGTTGATGGCGTAGCCGTCACGCCGCAGGCCATGCCCCACGCTGTAAATATGCTGGCCATCTTCCAGCAGCAGTTTACCAGTACCCCAGCCTGCGCCCGTCGCACGCAGCATATTCACCAGTGCCTCAATATAGCGTGGTGTGAGGCGCACATCCGGGTTGAGTGGCAGGTAATAAGCCGCATTAGGGTTCTCAGCCAGAATGCGATTGTGCCCACGCCCAAAACCCAGGTTTTCCGCGCTCATAATCAGGCGGGCATGGGCCGCGTGGTTACGCACCCAGTCCACCGAGTCATCCTGTGAGGCATTATCGAGTACAGTAATCGCCAGCGTCGGGTAAGTCTGTGCGTTTAATGCAGCAAAGCAGGCGGGCAGGTCGCCGCTGCTGTTGTAGGTCACAATACCGATGTGCACAAGGTCACTCATCAGACTTCAGTATCCATATTCAGGGCAGGGTTGCAACCCTGCCCCTGTAGATTGTAACGCTATTCCTCGTTGACTGCGCACAAAGCAGCGCGTGCTGTCTGGAAGACGTTCTGCGCCTCTTCCAGCGATTCTGCTGCGGTCAGACTGGCCGAGACTTCAAAGGCCACTTCCTCCGGTAGTGCGCGCACCTCAAAAGCGCGGGTTTGTGCCCGCCCCCAGCGTTTAAGCGCAAAGCGTTCCCATCGCCCCAGTTCGTCCAGCAGGGCTTTCAGGGGTTCAGTAGCTATGACGTGTGCGGGCGGCAGAGATGATTGAACTTCCGACGCAAGCGGCTGTGTTCCCACGGGCAGATCGCCCCATTGCGCAGGTGGCAGATGATAATAACGCTGGCGCAGTTCATTGATGCTGAGCAGCGGGTAGGCGGTGCGAATTTCATCCAGCCGGGCCTGGGTGTCGGTGGGGCGGATGTCTTCAAACTCGGCCACGTGCTCACCGGGCCAGAAGGGCAGTAATTCCTGCGTGATCTTCTGCGACAGGCGCACCAGCTTCGGCCACAGGGTGCGCTCGATAAACATGCGCTCGGCGACTCTGGCATTGGCTTCGGTGGCATTCTCGCTGACCAGCCCCACAGGCAGGCCAAAGAGGTTGAGAATCTCGTTGCGATGCGCCTCACGGCCTTTGAGGAAATCCAGGTCGGTATGGCTGAGGCCGATATTCTGCCACTCGATGCCACCACCGCGCAGAAACGCCGTGCGCCGTTGTGGGCCGCCGTAACTCTGCCGCCATTCGCGCTTGAGGCGTTCAAAATCCGCATCGGAGACATAATCCTTAACGGCGACGATCCCGGCAGGTACACCGTTATCCTGGCCGAAGGTGTTGCGATTCCATTCGGCCATCGCCTTGTCACTGCTGACCGCCACCCGCGCTGCTTCCAGTGTGGAGAGGCCGTAGTAATCGTTGGTGGGATGCCAGCGCTTGAAATGCACGACTTCGGCGACTTCCAGCGGGATACGCTGGCCATCCAGTTCGTAAAGGTAGCCCTTAACGTAATGCTCCGGGTCAGGCACGATACTCACGCGGTCAGGACGCAGTGGCCAGATCTGTGTGGGCACTCCTGCTGCGCCTCCGGCCAGAAACCAGTAGGCATTACCTGTCAGTTCCAGCATTCCCACCGTCTGCTCCAACAACTCAAAGCGGCTGAGATAGGGATTAGGTGCATCCAGCAGCACCTCCAGCGGATGTCGCTCCACTTCCAGTCGCTCCTCACCACGCAGGCGGTAAACATGCAGTGGCACCAGTGCGGCAGCCTCAGCAATACGGCTGATGGCGATATAGACCCAGGGCGACTGCTGATAGATGCGCGTCTGTGCCCCGGTTTCGGCCAGGTTCGGCCAGATATACGCATTATGGCGTGCGACTGCCGCCATGTGGGGCGCGGGTCGCAGCCCGTCCCGCCTGTTGAAGAGAGTGGATAACCAGTTGAACATACTACCTCCTGATAAATAGAGCTGATGCATGAACGCATAAATCGGGCAAATGAGGTCGGCTTTATGACCTCATTGGAACATGCTATTGAAGGAGCGCGCAGAAGCTTGCCCGCACTGGTACGAGGCCCCGCACGGCGGCATAATGAACGAGTGATCAGAAATTTTGCCGGAGGCCCACCATGAGCGATAAGCCGAACTCCCCCAATCTGGACCTGATAAACAGGGTGCAACAGGCACGCATGGCGTATGATGCACAGGCACAGCCCTCCCAGGTCAGCGCCGTGTACTGGATCGAGGCCAAAACGCAGCAGGCTGACGTGCCCGCGCCAACGCCACGCGGGGGTTACTGGTGCGTCGAAACAACGGTACAGGCGGTTGATGCGCTGTGGGCGCAGATCAGACAGGCCACCGAAAGCGGACTGCTCGGTTATAAGTCGAAGGTTTCCACAGTCCCGGCCAATGGACAGACTCACCCCGACGCACGGGTGATTCACGTGCGTACCTATGACCACACTGATACGGCAGACCTCAGGCGGGTCCGTGATGCTCTGCGTGAATTGGGCATCACGCAGGAAATTGCCTATTACACCGATCAGCAGGGATAACACCCGCGAGTTCAACTCCATGAAGCGCTGGACGAACATCCAGACGAACACCTGTCCGAAAGACTGACGGCAGATGACAGGGTTTGTGTTTATAATCAGGGATCACAACGGCTCAGAGAGGGAGAATTACCCGAATGTGGCGATATGCGTATCCCGAAGGCGATGATTATGATGGCAAGGCAAAACTCACCTGGGCGCTGATCAAGCGGGTGCTTGGCTATGCACGTCCCTATCGGTTACAGATTGTCATTCTGCTGGCGTTGATCCCGGTGCAAATCGGCCTGGAACTGGTCGTACCGCTGATCCTGCGTGATCTGATCGACAACACCCTGCCCAATGGGGATGTCGCGCGGCTTAATCTGCTGGCGCTGGCATTGGTGCTGGTGCCTATTGTGAGCGGCATCAATGGCATCATCGTGCGTTATTTTAATGCCCGTATCGGCGAGGGGGTCATCTATGACCTGCGTCACAGCCTGTTTGCCCATGTGCAGGGCATGTCGCTGCGCTTCTTCACCAATACCAAAACCGGCGAGATTATGAGCCGCCTGAACAATGATGTCGTCAATGCGCAGACCGCCATCAGTGATACGATTGTCGGCACGATCACTAATATGGTGCAGTTTGTCGCCACGCTGGCGATTATGCTGACGCTGGAATGGCGGCTGACGGTGCTCAGCCTGCTGCTGTTCCCGCTGGTATTGTTTGCGGTGCGCTGGGTAGGGACGCGCTTGCGGCGCATCGCGCGGGAGGCGATGGAACTTAATGCCCAAATGAACGCGATGATGAACGAAACGCTGAACATCAGCGGTGCGCTGCTGGTCAAGCTGTTCGGGCGTAAAGGCATGGAAATTCAGCGTTTTGATACACGCGCCGCACGGGTGCGTGACATTGGGGTACGGCGGGCAGTGCTGGAACGCGGCTTCTGGGCACTGGCGATGCTGGTATGGTTTCTGGGTACGGCAGTCGTCTACTGGGGCGGCGGGCATCTGGCGCTGGATGGGGTGCTGACGGTGGGTACGATTGTAGCTTTTGCAGCCTATCTTGATCGCCTCTATAACCCGTTGGAATACCTGTCCCATGCCCCGATGGAATTTGCGACTTCGGCGGTCAGCTTCGAGCGTGTTTTCGAGGTGGTGGACCTGCCGCTGGAAATCGCCGAGCCACCAGGTGCGATGGCCCTGCAAGCCGTGCGTGGTGAACTGGTCTTTGAGCGTGTCGCCTTCCGGTACGTGACTAGCGGCGAGGGCCTGCTGACCGATATACATCGTTACGGGCGCATTGATAATATGCAGGCGGTGCTTTCTGGCGATGCGCCAAAAGCGGCAGAGAACGGCGAAAAGCCAAAATCCGAGAATGGGCGCAGCCAGGCACGCGAGCAGGCGCTCACCGATATTTCATTCGCGGTAAACCCCGGTCAACTGGCGGCCATTGTTGGCCCCAGCGGGGCGGGTAAAACCACCATGACCTATCTCATCCCCCGCCTGTACGACCCCTCCGCCGGGCGTATCCTGATCGACGGGCACGACCTGCGCGATGTGACGCTGGACTCGCTGGCGGCCAATGTGGGCATGGTCACACAGGAAACCTTCCTCTTTCACGATACCATCCGCACCAACCTGCTCTATGCCAGGCTGGACGCGACTCAGGCGGAAATCGAAGCGGCCTGTCAGGCAGCCAACATCCATGATTTTATTATGGAGCTGCCAGAGGGCTATGACACGATCACCGGCGAGCGTGGTTATCGGCTGAGCGGGGGCGAGAAGCAGCGCCTCGCGCTGGCACGGGTGATCCTCAAAGACCCGCGCATTCTGGTGCTGGACGAAGCGACCAGCCATCTGGACAGCCAGAGCGAAGCCTTGATTCAGGAAGCGCTGGAGCGCATCATGGCGAACCGCACCAGCATTGTCATCGCCCACCGCCTGAGCACCATTCTGGCGGCAGACCTGATTCTGGTGATGGATCGCGGGCGCATCATCGAGCGCGGGACACATGATGAACTGCTGGCGCAGGGCGGTCTGTATGCGCAGTTGTACGAAACGCAGTTTCAGCGCCAGCGCGAAACCAGCGCGTAATCCTATCGGGCGGGTTTGCCACCCGCAGGGCAAACGCATCAAAACAATCAGGTGATTCAATAGGGTTCATAAGCGGTCTATACAGCGCGCATCGGGTAGGGGTGCAGCGCGCTGCACCCCTACGGAGACCTTGTGACCCTTTGTAAACCATTTACCAGATTTGATACGATCACCCTGTTGCCACCCGCCCATCTGATTTTCCTCTCGCTGGATATAGGTTACAATTCTGAACATATGCCACACCGGTCTATCCAGAATTTCGGCAATGACACGCCAAAGCAGTCCATCATCAGATAACAATAATCTGGCCGAGGGGGTTGGGGAGGGAATCAGACATTTTTCCACCGATCAGGCCGGGATTGGCTGCGCGACAATCCTGGCGACGGTAGGAACATTCGTCGGGTTGTTCTTCGCTGGGCTGCAAATCGGCGCAAATACCAGCCCACTGCCCCAAACGCTCCCCCTGGAACAGACCGTTCATGCCGTGCAAACTGTTACCTCGGCAGTAGGCACAGCGATCGCGCTGGAAATCATTGTTGTCCCCTCACCTCAACGTTTTGGTTTCTACGGCACTGCGACAGCCATCATCCAAGAAGCTACACAGCAAGCACAAACTCGAGCAGAAGCTCTTGAGAATAGTTCCACCCCCAACATTGAAGAAACAATTCAAATTCTTGAAATTCAATCTCTTGAAGATTTTCAGGATATTTCTTTTGGTACAGCAACACGTATTATCGTGGATGCCACGCTCTCCGCCCTGCCACCTGAACAACAATTTACTGTTGAGTGGGCCACTATAGAAGCTGAGCTGAAAATTGCTATTCCAGCCCAGGCAACTGTTCAGGCGGCACTACAGACCGAAACGACTTCCGCGAGATTTATGCAGGCTGCTGCGACAGCTACAGCCAGAGCGAATTTACAGATAGAAGCTACAGGGTGGGTAGAAACAGCAATTGCTGAAGCCGTTGAAACATTCCAATTTCAACTGACCGCAAATCTACCCACATACATGCCTAATCTGCCATCGGTAATACCTTCGCCAACCAATATTCCGTCCCTTATTGATGACTTCGACCTGACTGCCACCAGCTTTATCCAGACAGCCACAGCACTCGCCGAGACGCTGTTCACAGAAACCCAGCCACAACCTGAGCAGGCAGGCCAGAGTACATGGCTTTCTCTGTTCCTCTTTGCTGGCGCAGTGGTCAGCCTGATGGGGATTTTTATACTTTCAATCAGAAATCGCCGGGGTTAACTGTTCACTTTCCACACCAGTCCAATCGTCTGATTCAGACTTTCGCCCATATTGTCCACGCATAAACTGCGCTACAATCAGAATATTCTCCGTATTGTCTGTGCCCTGGCGGTTAAAGCAAATGCCCAATATCACCTACCTGGACGGCCAGTTCGTCCATGAAAACGAAGCGCTTGTCCCGGCCTCCGATCTTGCTATTCTGCGCGGTTATGGCGTGTTCGATTATCTGCGTACTTATGGCGGCAGGCCGTTTCACCTGCGCGCTCACCTGGAGCGGCTGCAATATTCGGCCAACCTCATCAGCCTCACCCTGCCGCAGTCCCTGTCTGCCATCAACGATATTATCGAAGAAGCGCTGGAACGCAGCGGGCTTCCCGAAGCCGCCATTCGTATCGTGGTTACGGGGGGCGACAGCCCGGATAACATCACCCCGGTGGAAGGTCGGGCGCGGATGCTGGTGATGGTTACGCCGCCGCCCGTTGCCCCACAGGAATGGTACACACGTGGCATCAAGGTCATCACGCACCAGACCGAGCGCTTCCTGCCAGAGGCCAAAACGCTCAATTACATCCCGGCTATTATTGCGCTGCAAAAGGCGCACCAGCAGAACGCGGTTGATGCGCTCTATGTGGACGCGCGGCGGCATGTGCTGGAAGGCACCACGACCAACCTGTTTGCCTTCTATGGCGATACACTCATCACCCCCGGTGAAGGCATTCTGCGTGGCATCACGCGGCAGGCGGTGCTGGAAGTGGCCGGGGAAGCCTTCGAAGTCAGCACGATGCCGCTGGAACTGGACGAACTGCTGCGCGCTGATGAGGTGTTCATCACGTCCTCCAATAAGGAAATCTGCCCGGTGCGACAGATCGATGACCGGTTGATCGGCAGCGGGCAGCCCGGCCAGAATACCCGCCTGCTGATGCAGTTGTTCACGGCGGCGGCGCGCGAATATACTCAGGCATAATTCGCCTCACCTGAAAAGTGTCGTTAAAATCACCGTTAAAGCTGCCCCATAATGCCCGAAAACGTTATAATGGATTTGCCGCCAGGGGATTGAACCCCTGGCTAGGGATAGAAACTCCCTTAAGAGGGTTCATGAAGGCCTTTTACAAAATCCTCAAGTTCTCTTGAGATTCTCTCCATAGCGGTTTGCCTAGAGCATCCAGCGGCAGTAAACCCAATAATCAAACTATCACATCTGGATTTGCCAATCCGCCAGCCACCAGATGTGTTTCAGCACTATGATGTAAAGGAAGTCACAATGCTCGCCAATCGCTATGATATGAAAGATGTAATCGGCGCGGGGGGCATGGGGATGGTCTACCTGGCCGAGGATACAAAGACCAGCAAGCCCGTCGCTGTGAAACTGCTCAAGCAGGATGCCGTCCAGCATGACCCCAAGCTGCTGGAACGTTTTATGCGCGAGGGAGAGGCACTGCGTGAGCTGAACCATCCGAACATTGTCAAAATGCTGGAAATGGTGGAAAAAGATAGCAGCCATTTTATCGTCATGGAGTATGTGAGCGGCGGTTCACTCAAAGCGCTTTTACAGCAGGAGCGCCGCCTGCCGGTGGATCGTGTGCTGGAAATCGGCCTTGACCTGTGTGACGCGCTCACCCGCACTCACCGCCTGAAGATTGTCCACCGTGATATTAAGCCCGCCAATATCCTGATGGCCGACGATGGTTCTCCACGTCTGGCGGATTTTGGAGTGGCCTACTTCGTCTCAAAGGAGTCCATGACCAATGAAGGTGTGGCGATGGGCACGGCGGATTATATCTGCCCGGAAGCGCTAAGCGGCGATACGGTAGACGGGCGCGCCGACATCTGGTCGCTGGGGGTGATGCTGTTCGAAATGCTGGCGGGCAGGCGGCCTTTTACAGGCGACTCGCCGCATCAGGTGCTGCTGTCCATCCTGACTGAGGTTACGCCCGACCTGGAAGAACTGCGCCCGGACTGTCCCATCGCTGTGGCTGATCTCATTTACCGGATGCTGGAAAAAGACTCTGGCACACGCATCCCCAGTATTCGGCTGGTTGGGGCAGAGATCGAAGCAATTTTGCAGGGTATCCAGCTCGACACCTCACGGCTGCGCCCGACTCGTTTCCCGGCGGCAGTCGGCAGCGATAACCCCACCACCAACCTCCAGCGGGTGCGCAATAACCTGCCTGCGCAGACCAGCGAATTTGTGGGACGCGAGGGGGAACTGGAAGAAATCGCGCGGCTGATTGATGACCCCAATATTCGGATGCTGACGATTCTCGCGCCGGGGGGCATGGGCAAAACGCGCCTTTCGCTGGAAGCGGCAGAGCGCATGATGTCTACTTTCCCCGATGGCGTGTATTTCGTGCAGCTTGCGCCGCTGACGAGTGTAGAGGCTATCATCCCGGCGGTGGCGGAGGCTCTGCGCTACAAATTCATTGACGACGGACGGACACCGCGCCAGCAAATTCTGGATACCCTGCGCGAAAAAAACGCGCTGCTGGTGCTGGACAACTTCGAGCATTTGCTGGATGGCGCGGCGCTGGTGAATGATCTGTTGGAAGCCGCGCCACAGATACAGATTATCGCCACCACTCGCGCCAGGCTCAACCTGGGCAGCGAGACCATTTTTACACTTTCCGGCATGGATGTGCCGGAGTGGGAAACCACCAAAGACGCGCTCGAATACAGCGCGGTCAAGCTGTTTATGCAGAGCGCCCGCCGCGAAGACCCCAGCTTTAAGCTCAAGGATGAAGACCTCAAGCATGTGGCGAGTATCTGCCGTCTGCTTCAGGGAATGCCGCTGGGTATTCTGCTGGCTGCGGCCTGGGTCGATACCCTTTCGCTGGAGGAAATCGTCACTGAGATCGCACACAGCCTCGATTTTCTGGAAAGTGACCGCCGTGACCTGCCCACGCGCCATCAGAGTATTCGTGCGGTGTTTGAATATTCGTGGACGCTGCTGTCGGAGAAAGAGCGCGAGACTTTCCGGCGTTTATCAGTCTTTCGCGGGGGGATGACCCGGCAGGCAGCCCAGCAGATTACAGGCGCGTCACTGCGCACCCTGATGGCCCTGGTGGATAAATCCCTGTTGCGGCGCGACCCGGCTCAGGGGCGTTACGAAGTCCACGAGCTGCTGCGCCAGTATGCCGCCGAACAGCTTGAGAAGGCGGATGAAGTCCAGACTCTGCGCGACACGCATTGTCTGTATTATATGACCGCAGTCAGTGAGCGTGAGGGCGACATTAAAGGCCGCCGTCAGCTCCCCGCGCTCAATGAGATTGAGAACGATTTTGAGAATGTGCGTACCGCCTGGGAATGGGCATTGGAACAGCACGATGCGGAATCCATCCACCACGCTGTAGAAAGCCTGGCGTTGTTCTTCAACATGCGCAGCCGCTGGCCGAGCGATGGTGATCTGTTCCTGCGTGCTATCGAGCGTTTTTCTCCGCGCCTAGGTGAAGTGCCCCGCGCGACCTGGGGACGACTGCTGGCGCGTTATTACTACCAGTACCCCGATCTGGCGTGGGTAAATAAAGCACTGGAAATCGCCCGCGCGCATCAGGATCAGGCGGAAACGGCCTTCGGACTGTTCGCACTAGGGTGGGTCAATTATTCTGCGGGAAATTATGAAGCTGCCCTCAATGCTTATGAAGACAGCCTTGTGCTGTATCAGGCATTGGGTGATGAGTATTACATTGCCTCCATTTATGCCAATGGGCTGGGGGTATGCCATGCGCGTATGGGTGAAGTCATGAAAGGCATGGCCTACTTTCAGCAAAGCCTCGATCTGCGTCGCCAGGTGGGGGATCGTGTTGGTATTGCCGAAGCGCTGCGAAATCTGGGGGCACCGCTCATCTTTCAGGGGCGGCTGGCAGAGGCAGAACGTTATACCCAGGAAGCACATGAAATCAGCCAGGAGACAGGCAGTCTGTCCGACATCGCCTTCAGCGGGGCGACACTGGCCGGGCTGGCGCTGTGGCGTGGTGATTTTGACGAATCGCGTCGGCTGGTTGATCAGGCGCTGCAAATTGCCCATGATATTCAGGTCGAGAGCCGCCGGGGGTTCGCACAGGCGATTTTAGGAACGTTGGCTGTGGCCGAAGGCGATTACGCCCGTGCGTATGCGCTTTGTAAAGAGGCACGCCCACTGGCCGCCGCCAATCCGCTGGTGGCCTATATTGCTGATATTGGTCTGGCGAATGCCGCCGCCGGGCTGGGTGATTATGAAGTCGCACGCCGCTCTACCCATACCGCGCTTCAGACGGTGCTGGCGCTCAATAACCGGGCGTTTATGGCCGTGTGCCTGCCGAGCGCGGCAGCGGTGCTGGCCCATGATGGTCAGCGGGAACGGGCGGCAGAACTGCTCAGTCTGGCCGCCAACCAGCCGGGGAGTGGCTGGTCGAGCAAGTGGGCGCTGCTGCACACACTGCGTGCTGACCTGGAAAAGGCGCTGGGTAAAGAGGCTTATGAAGCGGCCTGGGAACGCGGCAAAACACTTGACCTGGAAACCGTCGCGCGCGAACTGGTGGAGGCACAGGTTTAATAAGGTTTTGCGCGAGTGAACCCAGCAGAGGCGTAACGTGCTGAGGTTCATAAGGATTTTGAGTGCTTGCTCTTCAACCCTTTTACCTGAATATCCGTGATTTTACCGTACAAAGCCGCGCCGACTTTGTCAGGACTCCACAAACCTTAACCGACTGCCCCTACAATCTTTCCCGATTCATCTGATAAAATAGATAGGGTTGCTCAGATGAGCAGCCCTACTACGAACAATCACCCAGAAACAAGTTTGAGCAAACAAGGAAAACCCGTGACTCAGGTACGAGACGATATTCGCAACATTGCTATTATCGCGCATGTTGACCATGGCAAAACCACATTGGTGGATGGCATGTTAAAACAGGCGCATGTCTTCCGCGAAGGTGCGCAGACCGAAGACCGCATCCTCGACAGTAACGCGCTGGAACGTGAGCGCGGCATTACCATTCTTTCCAAGAATACCGCCGTCACCTGGGGCGAGGTGAAGATCAACATTGTTGATACCCCCGGCCATGCCGACTTCGGCGGTGAAGTGGAGCGCGTACTGAACATGGTTGATGGCGCGCTGCTGCTGATCGACGCGGTGGAAGGCCCTATGCCGCAAACACGCTTCGTGCTGCGCAAAGCACTTAATCTCGGCCTGCGTGTGATCGTGGTCATCAATAAGATTGACCGCCCCCATGCCCGGCTGGAAGAAGCCCTCAACGAGACATTTGACCTGTTCGTGGAACTGGGTGCCACTGACGAACAGGCTGAGTTCCCGGTGGTCTATGCCGTCGGCCTGGATGCAGTGGCCGGACATTCACCAGACGAAATGGCTGACGATCTCTCGCCTCTTTTCGAGACGATTATCAACGAAGTGCCTGCGCCGCGCATTGACGCGGATACGCCCCCGCGTCTGCTGGTCACGACCCTGGAATATGACAACTACAAGGGGCAGATCGGCATTGGGCGGTTACAATCCGGAGTGCTGCGTAAAGGAATGCCTGTCGCACGTATCACGCCGCAGGGCGAAAAATTCACCAGCCGCCTGGAATACCTGTTTACCTTCCACAACCTCGCAAAGCAGGAAGTGGACGAGGTACACGCCGGGGATATTCTGGCCTTTGCGGGGTTCGATAACATCGGCATCAGCGATACGATTGCGCATCTGGATGAAACCCAGGGCCTGCCGCCGATTACCGTCGAAGAACCCACAGTGCGGATGACCTTCGGTGTGAATACCTCGCCTTTCGCCGGGCGTGAGGGCAAGTCCGGCTGGGGTACATCGCGCCGTCTGCGTGCCCGCTTAGAGGCAGAGACCCGCAGCAACGTGGCGCTGCGTGTGCAGGACGGTGACACGCCGGAGAAATTTATCGTCAGCGGGCGCGGTGAGCTGCATCTTGGTATTCTGATCGAGACGATGCGCCGTGAAGGCTACGAATTTGAAGTGAGCAAGCCGGAAGTCATCTTCCGCGAAGACCCGGAGAGCGACGAACTGCTCGAACCTGTCGAGGAAGTGCATATCGAAGTGGCCGAGGACACCGCCGGGACAGTCTTTGAACTGATGGGGGCACGCCGTGGCACTATGCTCAATATGCAGACCGAGAGCGGCACGACCTATATTCAGTATCTTGTGCCCACCCGCTTTCTGATCGGTTTCCAGTCACAGTTTATGCGCGCCACCAGCGGCATGGGGCAGATTCACACGCTGTTTCACAGTTACGAGCCTGTCCTGGCACATCCCGCGCCCACCCGCCAGTTCGGCAGCCTGGTGGCCGACCAGAACGGCACCAGCACTTCTTACGCTCTACTGAGCGTGCAGCAGCGCGGCAGTTTCTTCATCCCGCCCGCGACGGAAGTCTACGAGGGCATGGTAGTGGGGGAACATATTCGCGCGGAAGACCTGGCCGTTAATGTCGCCAAAGCCAAGCACCTGACCAACCATCGCGGCAAACCGAGCGAAACTGTGGACGGTCTCACTCCTGCACGTAACCTGAGCCTGGACGACTGTATCGAATTTCTGGCTGAGGACGAATTGCTGGAAGTTACCCCTGTGGCGCTGCGTCTGCGCAAGCGTATTCTCGATAACGAGGAGCGCATGAAAGAGGTCAAGCGCAAACGCGCGCTAGTCGCGGGTTAAATTGAGTCATCTACGGAGCGCATCCTT
>JBGSXK010000146.1:0-10574 GCA_041751455.1 Anaerolineae bacterium | reverse complement strand
GGCGTGGCCCATCCTCTGCCCATGTGTTTAACTGTGTGTGCGGCGCATCCAGAAAGCTGTAAGCCGCCCCCAGCGAACCATAGGTATAACCCGTGTACAGCTCGGTAAACTTGGAGAAACCTTCATCGACCCAGGTGGCCTCATTTTGATCCTGGTGTGCGCGGATCATATGCTGGAACTCGTGCGCAACCACACCGGCAACTTCCGACGCACTGAAAGTTGTGCCCAGAGTATCCAGATTAAAGAAAAACATTTCGTGTTCGTTGCTGTTGGCAACCACCGCCTGCGGGTAGGTGTTCACACTGGAAAAATATGCTGCCACACTCGGCCCCATACCATAAGCGAACAGTGCATAGACGCGCGGGTCACCATCCACGCCTGGTATGTCTTCGCTGCCCCACAGGTCAGTGAGCGGACCGTAAATGTCCCGGTCAAAGATGTCAGCCAGTTGTTGCAGCGTCTCATCGCGAATATCCACCCCACTTTCAACCCATAAGATGATATGTTCCCCTGTTGTGCGCAGGGTGGCTTCTACCTGATAGCTGTGATTCTCGAATGTATTGGTTGCCCAGAATAACTTGCGATCACCCAGTGACCAGTCCGGGGCAGCCGCAGGCCGCGCCGGCAGTTCGTGGACACCCAGTATCCGCCGCGCCAGGTCTACCCGGTCACGGGCGGGCAGTACAATTGTTTCCAGCGCGGTCAGAGTTACGTTTTCGGGCACAGGTTCGGCGCTGGCCGGGGCAGCAGCCAGCAGCACACAGCACAACACCCACATCACCCCGCGCAGACGAATAGAAGTCATCATTGATCTGTTCCTTAATACCAACATGCCTGATTTTATCCCAAAGCTGTTCATCATAATGCGTATTTATCGGACTTTAATCCCCTGCTGAGCCGTACATTATTTTCAATCACTATCCTCTATAACTGAGAGCAGGTTTTAAACTATTCGTGAATCGCTGATCCCCGACCACTAAAGGCTGAATTATGAGCATTGAACTCTATTGGGATAATGACGATCAAAGCGTTTTGCTGTGCGAATTTGAAGGTCAGTGGACATGGGATGAAATGTTCGCGACGCTGAACACGGTCAGGAAAATTACCGCGAAGGCCGAACACGAAATCGCCGCGATTATCGACCTGCGCCACGGTGTTCATCTGCCCGGCGGCACTCTCTTTACCGCCGATAACCTCGATAAAGCCAAACAAATCGTCCGAATGGGCGATGAAGGCACCGGGCCGTTGTATATTGTCGGCGCAAACGCCGCCGTGCGCACCATTTATGCTACCCTTGCGCCCATGAACCGCCGTGCCACCGCCAATATTCATTTTGTCGATTCGCTCAGGCGGGCACGGGCATTGCTCAGCAAGCATTATGAGCCGCAAACGGCAGCGCTCCAGGGGCGTGAACTCTAAGTGAGGTTTAAAAACTCGGCCGCGTAGTCAATCATCTGCTGGCGGGCGAAGTTGTACATCTCTTCCTCAACACGCGCCAGCACATCCTGCGGAATATGATCCCATAGATCGCTTTGTATCTGCCCCGGCTTGTCCAGAATAGCCCGGAAATCTTCAGGCGTTTTGTGAATTCGCTCCCCAAAAATCTGTAAGGTGCGGCTTTCGCTGCCAGGCGAAATCTGCCCGGCAATGAAATCACGCCATTCACTCAGGGTGCTATCGGGCATAAAGGGCAGCCAATCATGGGGGCGGGCGCTGTACAGTGTGGTCGTCTGCCATGCCTCAATCTGCCGCAGATCGCGCTCATCCATGTAGATCAGCAGAATGTGCAGCATAAAAAAGCGAAATTCCGGGGTGCGCCATTCACGCTGGACAAAATACGGCAGCAGCATATTCACTGACCAGTATTCATCGACTCCCAGATGCGCCACATACCCGGCCAGGAAGGCCATCTGCGCGGGCGACTGTGCCCGTGCCAGCGTGGGATGTTCTGCCAGCATCACACGCCAGGGATGCTCGTCCATCGGCTGGTTATAACTATAGAAATGGGTATCCGAGCGCAGCGATTCGCGGTTCACACGGGCATCTGCCGCCACATTGCCCAGCAGAAATGCGGGGCGATGGGCTTCTAATAACGCCAGCAGGCCATCTGGCAGTGCAGGGTCGGTCAGCAGACGTTGGGCAGTGGCAAGGTGTGTGAAGGGTGTTGGCATAGCGTCATTGTAGTGGTTTTAAAGAGTGTTTTCTATAGGCACTCTGTAGCTTTGGCCTTGCGCAGACTTAAGGCCAGGGACGCAAATTGATTTTACAAATTTAGGATTTCTTGAGGTGACATAACAATAATAAGACATAAATAAACCTTAACTTGAGGAAGCCCCGTGAACAGCAACACGTTTCGTCTCCTGCGCGAGCGTTTAATCACTCACCAGATTGAAGGTCGCGGTGTGACTGATCGGCGTGTCCTGAATGTCATGCGCTGTGTGCCCCGGCACGAATTCCTGGCCGCTCCCTATCAGTATCAGGCCTACGAAGATTGCGCAATTCCGCTGGCGGCCAACCAATCAGCCTCGCAGCCGCTGGTCATCGCGCTGATGCTGCAAATGCTGCAATTGAAAGGTCATGAACGTGTGTTGGAGATTGGCACAGGGTCAGGTTATCAGACTGCGCTGCTATGCCTGCTGGCGGGCGAAGTGTACTCGTTAGAGCGCCAGCCGCATCTGGCGAAAATGGCTGCGCATACCCTGGACAGGTTGAATTATAACAATGTCGAGGTTCATGCCGGGGATGGCAGCCAGGGCTTACCCGATATGGCGCCTTTTGATGCCATTATCGTTACCGCAGCCTCCCCCACACTGCCCGAACCGCTGCGGATTCAATTGAATAACTGGGGTGGGCGCATGATTTTACCGATTGGGAACTTACACCAGCAGTACCTGGAATGCGTAACCCGCTTTGGCAACCGCTGGGAGATGGAACGCACCCGCCGTGTACGGTTTGCCCCGCTCATCGGGCGCTATGGTTACAGTGAAAAGAGCTTACATCTGGTGGATGATGCTGAGGACGGTCAGGCCAGTGTTTAACTGTCATCACGCTGACGTAGGAAGTCAGTGATAAAGTCGCCCCGATCTGTCGCTACCAGTACCCCCACCAGTTTATGCACCACCAGCTCACCGACATAATTGAGCTGGTTTTTAATCTGCTCGCGCACCACCAGCATGACCGACTCCCAGGTGAGACCGTCTGGCAGCAGTGGCTCGCGCAGACTGCGTGTACTCTCCAGATAATCCATAACAGGTTCGATCTCGGTAAAGACAAATGCGCCGGGCAGGTCGTGCCGTACCACAGCGTAAAAATGCCGCGAAAGCTGGCGGGTGCCGCTTTCCAGCGTAAACAGATGGCTGTTGGGCAGGGGAATGCTGACCTGTTTGCCAGGAGCGGTCAGCACCAGAATAGCGCGTTTGAACAGCTCACGAAACTGCGGCATGTTCTCTATGCTGTTAGTTGCGGTCAGCAGTACCCCATCAGGTCTCAGTACCCGCCTGAACTCACTGATAGCCCGCTCAATATCCGGCACATGGTACAGCATGTGATTCGCCATTACCACGTCAAAACTGTGATCGGGAAAGGGCAGTCCCTGCCCATCACCCAGCGCAACTGAGTGCGGCAGCGGGTGCTTTGCCAGCATCCCGCTGGAAAAATCCACCCCATAATACGTGACATCCGGCAGGATGTCTGTCAGAGTTTGCGCATATAATCCTGGCCCACAGCCCACATCCAGCACGCATTCATCGCCACGCCATTCAATCCGCCGCAGCGCCCAATCACGGAAATCGACCCTCGGCACGGTGTAGAGATCATGCGTTTCCTGGCGGATGCGCCAGTTTTCATCATCTGCATAGGTGTGCTGGCGCAGGTTTTTGGGATCAGTTAATGGATACATAAAGGGTTATCGACTTGTCTGTAAGTGCTTCGTGTCATAGGCCACATTATTGCCGACGATTGGCAACTGTGCAACTTCCCTTGCCAGTATAACAGATTATTTCCAGGCAGCCTGCAACCCGTGCGCAGGATCAGCCAAAACAGGGACAAACCTGATAAGATATATTTTTCTGATGGCTGGCATCTTTATATGAAGGAGATTTTATGCTGCATCTCGCTGATATTGCCCTTGCGCAGTACCGTATCGCCCCTTACCTTGTGCCTACCCCACTGGAGAAAGCGCCGGGGCTGGGTGAGGCCGTATGGTTTAAGCTGGAAAATATCAATAAGACCCACTCTTTTAAAGTACGTGGCGCGCTGAACGCGATGCTGGCCTTAGACTCTAAAGCCCATGGAAGCAGCATTGTCACCTGCTCCTCTGGTAATCATGCACAGGGTGTGGCCCATGCCGCGCATCTGTTGGGCGCACGCGCACGGGTGCTCATGCCGCTGCACACGCCCCGGCGTAAGGTCGAGGGGGTAAGGCAGTTCGGCGCGGAGGCGGTGCTGTATGGTGATAATTATGACGAGGCGGAAGAAGAAGCGCGCCGCCTGGAAAAAAGCGAGGGCTTCACCTTCATTTCTCCCTATAATGACCTGGATGTGATCGCCGGGGCGGGCACAGTGGGGCTTGAGATTGCTGAGCAGCTTCCTGAGGTCGCCCGTGTCATCGTGCCCATCAGCGGCGGCGGTCTCATCTCTGGCATCGCGGTAGCCATCAAAGCGCTGCGGCCCCATGCCGAGGTCATCGGTGTGTGCGCCCAGTCTGCCCCAACGATGTACAACATGCTCTATGAGACTGCGCACACTCAGCAGTGGGATACCCTGGCGGAGGCACTCTCTGGCGATATTGAGCTGAAATCCGTGACGATTGATCTGACACAGCGCCTGGCCGATCAGGTGGTGTTGGTTAGCGAGGAAGCGATTGCCGAAGCGATGCGTTGGCTGCTGTTCGAATGTGGCTGGGTGGTCGAAGGCGGTGGTGCAGTGGGGGTGGCCGCTCTGCGCAGTGGTGTTATCGAGGCAGACCCACGCCCTACCGTGATCGTCCTCAGCGGCGGCAATGTGGATGAAGAAACTTTGCGCCGTGCGCTGGCCTGAAGTCAGCAGCTAACAGAGACTAAACCCGCTGTTAATGCCACTGTAATGTTTGTAGTTGGCAAAGTTAGGAGCGGTGTGCGACAATAACAGGCCTATGAGCTGTCAGGAATCAGGAGTTATGGCGCGAGTCTTCATCAGCTATTCCAGCCAGGATGCGACAGTGGCCGACCAGGTGTACGCGCGGATGGAAGCGGCGGAGCATGAAGTCTGGATGGACCGGGCGGCGCTGCGTGGTGGTGAAGCCTGGCTGCCGATCATCCAGGAAAAGATACTCTGGGCCGATACAATGGTCATTTTGTGGAGCGCTAACGCCGTGAAATCGCGCTGGGTGCTGGACGAACTGACCTACGCCCATGCCAGAGGCAAGCAGATTATCCCGCTGCAAATCGACCATACCGACGGCTCAGAGAATATTATCATCAACGCCCGCCAGATCATCGACGGACGTGGCGCACGGCTAGACCCCGCGCTGGAGATGGTGGCTAGCATTTTGTCACACGGCTATATCGTGGAGGATGCCACACGTCCCAGGCAGGAACGTCGGCGACATAGGCCGTTTTACCAGCGGTCGCTGCTGATCGCGCTGGGATTAGTCGCACTGCTGATCGCCGGTGGGCTGCTGATGGTACTGCGTTCACAGGGCGAATCTGCAACGGTCACACTGACGGTTTCTGGTACGACACCACCCACGCTGCCGCCCGGCATTACCCCTTCCCCTGCACCAAATCTTATCCCGGCGACGCTGGATACACTGAATGTCTGGCGCAGCGCTAACGATTACCCGGTGTTTGCCCGTGATGAAACCCTGCAATCCATCGCTGACCTGCATCTGGCCGATTTACGGTCACGCCCGCTTTCAGAGCCTTCCAACGAATACCGTGATCAGGAAGGTCGTGATGCTCAGCAAATGGCCGATAATAATAATTACGGTGGTCTGGCAGAAATGTTTGTCAAAATCAGTGAGGGGCCTCTGGCGCTGGATGAACTGCTGGATGAGATGGTCAGGCACGGCGGCGAAGATGTGCACTCGCTCTATAATGAGGCTGGCTTTGCTTCCGTGCAGGCGCTTGCCGCTCAAAAGTATTATTATGTGCTGGTGCTGGGAACGAAAGATACAAACAACACGGGAAGCTGAAATGACCCGGCCAGCGGGCCTTAACGCCCGGTCTACCGTGAACCACAACCAACAAACAGGTGGCAACTCATGCTGAAGCGCGTTTCAATTTTGCTTGTCATACTCTGTTTAATACTTTTCTCTGTGCCCGACATCGGTGCCCAGGAAACCGAGCTGCCGCTGGCCGGACTGAGCGCTGAAGAAACGATCATGCTCAACCAGATCAACCGTTCGCGCCTGCGTGATAATCTCGTGCATCTGGTGCCCAACGCGACTCTGGTGAACCTGGCTCGTGCCTATGCTGCTGACCTGGCCGCCCGCCCGCTTAATGCGCTCGGCGATGTGTTTGTCTCACGCGATGGCAAAAACCTGGAAACCCTGCTGCGCGAAGCGGGTTATGGCGCATATCCCGGCGGCTTTATCGCCGACTTCGTGCCCATCATCCTGCGCGACTTCAGCCCGCAGCAGGTGATTGATTACTGGTATCGCAATTATATCGAGGTAGACCTGCGCAGCCGTCGTATGATTCGTGAGGGCGAAGCGCTGCTGCCTGTTTTCAGCCCGCTCTACCGTGAGATCGGCATCGCCGCCACGTTTAACCAGACTACCGAACGTTATTATTACGTCATGTTCTTTGCCGCCCAGCCCAACAGATTGCCTGTGGTCGTGACCGAGCTGCCCAACCTGAACGTGATCGCCTCCACAGTAGAGACTCGTGATGTCATTCTTTACGTACATGACGAGCGGGCGAATCGCTTTGGTACGGAAACCAGCATCGGCGGCATTGATTACCTGCGCATCAGTGACAGCCCCGACATGCTGCCATGCAGTGCAGACCGGCAGCAGGGCTGGCGGCCTTACGAGAATGAGATTCGCTGGCAGTTAGCCGATGTGCCAGGGACACAAACGCTTTATGTGCAGATGTGTGATGCGCGCGGCCAGACGATCATGAGCGAGGTGCGTGTCACCTATCTGCAAGAGGTCACGCCGACTTTGCCTGCTACGCTGTCCATCAACCCTATCAGCGGCCAGCCATCACCCAATGTACTCGACATCGCCCAGGCAACACAGACCGCTGCCGCCAGCGCGACAGCCTTCGCACCCTACCTCAGCACCGTAGAGGCTATTCTGACAACCACTGCTGCCGCGCCGACTCCATCTCCCTGACATGGCTCAGGCCGCTGTGTGAGCTGAGAATATGTCATGTTGATGAAGGTCAAAGGCTCAAACATCATCCGGGTGACATAAACGAATTTCTAACTTTTACCTGTTTCTTACCTGTTTCACAGGATTACTCCATGACCGACTACACGACTTTCGCTCATGCAGAACGTCAGCGCCTCACTGCCGACCCACATCGCCCTATCTATCACTTTCTACCGCCCTCACAATGGATGAATGACCCTAATGGCGTGATTCAGTGGCAAGGGCAGACTCACCTGTTTTACCAGCATCACCCGGACAGCCCATTGTGGGGGCCGATGCATTGGGGACATGCGGTGAGTGACGATCTTGTACACTGGCGCGACTTACCTGTGGCGCTGTGTCCGACACCGGAAAGCCCGGACTCGCGCGGCTGTTGGTCGGGCTGCATGGTGGATGACGGTGGAGTGCCAACGATTCTCTATACTGGGGTAAGGGGCGAACATCACCACATCCAGACTCAGTGCCTCGTTACGGGCAGCGCCGACCTGCTCACATGGGAAAAATATGTGGGCAATCCGGTCATCGCCGCCCCGCCGGACGGGAAACATAGCGGGCGTTTCCGTGATCCTTACGTCTGGCGTGAGGGTGATCTGTGGTATATGGTGCTGGGCATGGGGCAGGAAGATAGCCCCGGCAAAGCGCTGCTCTACCGTTCGCATGATTTGCGCGCCTGGGAATATCTTCATCCGCTGCTGGAGGGATACATGCCGCAGCATGGCATGATGTGGGAATGCCCTAATTTCCTGCCATTAGGCGATAAACACCTGCTGCTGGTTTCGATTATCGGCCCAACACAGGTGTATTACTTCTTGGGCACCTATGCTGACCAGCATTTCACGCCAGAACGTGAAGGTGTTCTCGACCTCAACAGCAGCTTTTACGCGCCACTTACCCTGCGCGATGCTCAGGGCCGCTGGTTAATGTTTGGCTGGCTGCGAGAGGGTCGCCCGGATGAAGCGCTGCTCAAAGCCGGCTGGGCAGGCGTGCAGGCGCTTCCGCGGGTGCTGTCGCTGCTGCCCAACGGCACAATCGGTATGATGCCCATTCCCGAAATTCGGAAATTACGCGGCCAGCATTTCACATCGCTGGAAGCCGTGCAGGGGCAGCACCTGGAACTGAATGTTGAATTTCCGGGTCATGCGAGTGATGTACACGGGATAATCGTCCGCCGCTCACCGGATGGCGCGGAGGAAACGCGCATCGGTTACGAACCGGCAGGTGAAGTGCTGTTTATTGATCGAAGCCTGTCGTCGCTGGATGAAAATGTCCAGCGCGACAGGGCGACTCTGGCGTTCATACGGGCTAAGGATGAACCCCTGCGGTTACACATTTATCTTGACGCTTCGGTGATCGAAGTCTTTGCCAATGATCGTGCCTGTCTTACCAGCCGCGTTTATCCTACTCGTGCAGACAGCCTCGGCCTCGCCACTTTTGGCGCTGTTCCCACGCAGGTAGATGTGTGGGAAATGCGCTCCATCTGGGGTGGCTAAGGCACTGCTGCATCGCTTAATCATGGTAACGCACTACCTCAAAAACTTTGGACATGGTACAGGCTTGGAAATTGAAGACCGGGAAGTATAACGCCTCCCCAAAACAAATTCCTGCTATACCTTAGTGACCGCCCTTAAAACGCCCATACAAGCTGGTTAAACGGCGCAGTGTAGATGATAGCGAACAGGATAATAGGCACGATGATGCCCACCGCTGCCCCGGCGATGACCTGCGCGGGTGTATGCCGCTCTAATTTTAGCCGTGCGGCACCTACCAGCAGCACCAGCGGCAGCAGCAGCAGCGCCGGAATAAGGCCGAAAAAAGCCAGTGCCGCCACCACCGCCCCACTGATGCTCATGGCGTGCATACTGATCTGCCACACCAGCGAGACTAGCGCAATTACCGCGATCTGTACCAGGCTGAATAACGCGAACAATGGCAGCACAGGTGGTGTACCCATAAAGCGCAGTACCCACCAGGCCACTGTGGTACAAAGCAGCGATACCAGGAACGGACGCATCCGCTGCTGGCGTACCTGCATGTGAATATCAGTAATACGCCCACGTCTGACCATCCAGGCGACATAGAGCAGCGGCATCAGGCAGACCAGTACCCCATAGACGAGCGCCCAGGTGAGCGCCTGAGCTTCAGATGTGGCATCACGAAAGGCAACTGGGAAGGCCATCACTGCCCAGATTACGGGCGGGCTGAGTAGATTGGAGACCAGCCGTGCCCAAGAGAGTTGTTCACGGGTCATCTTGCACTCCTGTGTTTGGTGTTCGACAACGCCGATCATAGACCAGATTGATTAATTAATAAAGACATTTTGTTTAAAGCAGGATGTGCTTTTATCCCTTTGGGTAATTAAAAAGGAGGCTGTTCGCCCCCTTTGCACAGCCGCTGACCTCACAATGCAAATCAGATTTGCAGGTTGGAATTGATAGGGTGTTCGGTCTTATCTCAGCTATGGTAGCCTTATATTAGCACAGGTTAGGGGAATTTGTCGTCACCAATTTCCCTGGTCTGCTTCTTTCTCATGCTTGCGCGCTTTGCGTATAGCGCGACAGTCTGCTCGGCCAGAGCAATAATCTCCTCGCGTAGTGCCAGTGGCTCCATGGCTTCGACTTGTGGCCCTGCACTTAGAAGATAACTGTGAGCTTCTTCTACTCCCTCAAAAATAATCTCCGCTTCCTGCCAGCCGTCGCTATCTGGCGGACTGGTGTGCCCCACCTGGGCATAACGCCATACGACTTTAGCCCACTTCAGCGCTTCCATCGTGATGCGTACACGGGTGGGATAACGCGGCAGCCCAGCAATAAATTCCGCAACGGATTGCGACCAGTAAGCGACCAGATCAAAACCCGGCGGGCGCTGCGATGGCTGGTCGGTAAGTATAGCCTGCTCTACCCGCGACACTCGATAATTACGCAGATCGCCTTCGACCTCCGCCACCAGATACCAGATGCTGCCTTTCGCCACCAGCCCCAGCGGGTTTACCAGACGCTCTACCGAGGAAGCATCACCACGCTGGTAATGAAGATGCACCTGGCGCTCCTGCCAGATAGCCTGCTGCAATACAGGCAGGCAGGGAGCGCTTTCACTATGCCGCTGCCAGCCTGCCGTGTCGATATGAATTCGCTGGCGGATATACTCGGCATCGCGACGGTAGAGGGCGGGCAGTGCCGCCAGCAGCTTGATGAGTGCCGCTTTGGAAGCCTGTCGCAGC
>JBGSXK010000145.1:0-10246 GCA_041751455.1 Anaerolineae bacterium | reverse complement strand
GTAACTGCTCACGGGGCATGCCCCGCCGCAGCGGATTGGCAGCATGAAAATGTTTCAGTGCTGTTTCCATCTGCTGGTGTATCATTTGCCAGCGTGCTGCGGCCATATAGGTGTGTTCCCCTGGCCGTACCAGCAAACCCTGCCTGAGTGCGTCCTCAATCGCCTGGTCGAGTTCTGCATCGTTGTAGCCAGTCTGCTGCTGTAACAGCACTCGTTTAACAGGTTCGGGCTGTGCTGCGGCCTGCGTCACACGCTCTGCAGGGGTACCGCGCATCTGCATCTCTAGTGCTGCAATTACACTGGATTGAAAGCGTTTCCAGCGGCGGCCAGGATGCGGGTTGACGATAACCCCGCCACCGATAGTCTCAGAAGGTGAAGGGTAACGCAGGATAAAGCGGTCATTCCGCGCCAGCGCGAGAGGTCTGTCCAACTGAATTTGCAGCCAGCCTTCCTGACCAGGTGCCAGTACTTCGGTGTCCAGCAGGCGCACCCTTGCGGTAGATTCGGCTGCGCCAACAAATAATTTAACTTCTGCGTGATGTTTTAGCGGACGTGACGCAGCAGACAAGTGGCGAAAGTACACATCCGCCCGTGTCGTGGGCTGCAACTGGCGAGGATGCGTGAGGACATTTCCGCGTTGGATGGCGCTTTTTTCAATGCCAACAAGGTTAACCGCGACGCGACTGCCCACCTGTGCAATTTCTACAGGTTGTTTATAGCTCTGCAAACCTCGGATACGCCCCTGCAGCGCGGTGGGCTGAATTTCGATGTCATCGCCCGCCCTGAGTTGGCCACCGAGTAGCGTCCCAGTAACGATTGTGCCAAAGCCGCTCATGGTAAAAACGCGGTCAATTGAAAGACGGGGATGGTGATAATCGAAGTTGGGAGGCATAGCTTGAAGCACATCAGAAAGATGTTGGGTGAGTTCTTTAACGCCAGTGCCATTCTGTGCGGAAACAGGCATAAACTGAGCATTTTCCAGGGATGTGCCCTGGGAGATGTCCAGAAGCTCCTGCTCGACCAGCCCCAGCCAGTCCGGGTCGTCCACCAGATCAATTTTCGTCAGGACAATGATGCCCTGCTGAATACCCAGTAAGTCGAGGATAGCCAGATGCTCACGAGTCTGGGGCATGACCCCCTCATCCGCACCGATGACCAGCAGCGCCGCATCAATACCGCCCACTCCGGCCAGCATATTCTCGATAAAATCCCGATGGCCAGGGACATCAATAATTCCAATAGGCTCTCCATCAGGCAGGGACAGCCAGGCAAATCCCAGGTCAATGGTCATCTCACGGGCTTTTTCCTCGGCCAGCCTGTCCGGGTCAATGCCCGTTAAGCATCTGACCAATGTCGATTTGCCATGATCGACATGCCCCGCTGTACCGATAACACGCATCAGTCCCCGCTACCACTCCCGTTTGTACCGTTGATATTCACAGCAGGCATAGTACCTGTGGATGTGGCACGTGCTTTTGAACCACCGTTATCGTACTCCAGCAGCAGCGCCTGGTAACTTTCGCGGTAGAGGCGGGCGCGTTCCCGTTCAAGCTTCCAGATACGGTCAATGCTGTCCTGTAGTGGCGGAAAGATACTTTGCATTTCCGAGATGCGTTCGACAAAACGCTCAAATTCCTTATCGTGGCTGCGCCATACCTCATCGTTGGAAAGGGTGAACTGCTTCCAGCGCTTCTGGTCGTCGGATGTCCAGTCATTCCATTCCTGACGGAAGCGTTCTTCACTGAGGCGCTGCATTTCGGCTACTTCATTGATGCGTCGTTCCAGACGATCCCCGATGCGTTCGAAGTCGTCAATAATTTTCTTCATCTCGCGGTAAGCTTCTGACCAGGTTTCAAAGCGCTCGATATTGCGCTGCATCTGGCTGTCCTGCTCGCCAAATTTCTCAACGAGGTCTTTAATCTGCATATCGCGTTGTTGCAGAATGAGGGTTTGTTGGTCAATAAATTCCTGGATTTGCTCACGGCGATCACGATCCCCGTTCTGTACCTCCTGGACACGGCGCTCGGTGCGCAATGCCAGGTCTTCCAAGAGGGTGAGCTTAGGTTTGATATTGTCAATCTGCTTCTGGATTTCAGGTATTTCCGATTGGGTCTCCGAGATGCGGCGGGCATCCTGACGGCGCTGTTCCTCAAGGAACGCGAGGCGGCGATCGGGCTCTTCCAGTTTCTTGATGAGGTCATCCATTCGCTGCTGAAGTGTAGCAACAGCCGCCGCTACGCGATCACGCTCGCTGTGGATGGCGGGAATCTCGGTCTGCTGACGTTCCAGCTTGTTGACTTTTTCCTGGACTTCGCGCAGGGGGCGGCTGATATTTTCCCGCGCCAGCTCTGCCCGGCGCTCGTTTTCACGCTCGGCAGTCAGGCGTTTGGCCTCGGTCATCTCGATAAGCTGCTGCATTTCCTTGCGTATCTGCTCGGAGAGTTCGTTGTCACGCCCACTGGGGACAAACTGGCTGCGCATGGTGGTCTGATCAGATTCGAGACCGTTAATCCGGCGCAGGAGGCTGTTCATTGCATCCTGCTGCTGCGCCAGCCTTTCCTCCAGGGTGGCAATTGTATTCTTGTCGCGGCGGCGCTCCTCGTCCAGCCACTCAATCATTCGTGCTGCCTGGTTAATGTCCATGCCCTACAGCCTCTCAACAGACTTACACAAAACAAATTCTCTATACGCTATTATAACATGTCCTGTCCATAACTTTAAAAATCTGGTTTACGGGTCGGCAGTTATGCGTACAATCGGGTAGAATAGGGCTACTATAAAAGAGGGATTTATGTTTGTAAACCGTGAGCGGCTTGAACAGATTGAGGCAGATACGCTGGCTCCCTATGCATTGTTAAGCCAGAACAGCCGAGGTAGAAAATACCCGCAGAATGAACCAGCTTACCGCACGGCCTTCCAGCGTGATCGTGATCGTATTGTCCATTCTGCGGCATTTCGGCGACTGGAATATAAAACTCAGGTATTTGTCAACGATGAGGGTGATTATTACCGTACAAGGCTGACACATACACTGGAAGTGGCCCAGATTGGACGTACCCTGGCGCGCTCACTGGCAGTAAATGAAGATTTGATAGAAGCTGTTTGCCTGGCACATGACCTGGGACACCCTCCTTTTGGGCACGCCGGGGAGAGTGTGCTGAATACGCTGATGCAGGATCATGGTGGCTTCAACCATAATCATCAGAGTTACCGGATTGTCACCAAGCTGGAACGCCGCTATCCTGAATGGCCTGGGTTGAATCTGACCTACGAGACGCTGGAAGGGATTGCCAAGCATGAGACAGAATATGACTTGAGCAAAGTCGGCGGCTTTGATGATACGCTGCGTGGCAGCCTGGAAGCGCAGATTGCGAATATTTCTGATGAACTGGCTTATAATGCACATGATCTGGATGATGGTTTGCAGGCGGAGTTATTCAGACCCGATGAGCTGGAACAACTGGAAATCTGGCGTTATCTTTGCGACGAGCTGAACTGGTCTGGCAATCGGATTGACGAGGTGACGCGCCATCGTTTTATCCGCGAACTGATTGGGCTGCAAGTAAGTGATGTCATTCGCCATACGGTAGAGCGCCTGGAGTTCTTGAAGCCGCAATCTGTGTTGGAAGTGCAGCAGCAGACTGAGAATATAGTCGGGCATAGTGAACGTTTTACGAAGATGAACCGTGCATTGAAGGATTTTTTGTACCAGAATATGTATGCGCAGTTTCGCGTGATTCGTATGGCAAAACGGGCTGAACAATTTTTGTGTGAAGTCTTCAAAAGCTATATCAGTGAACCCCGCCAACTGCCGACAGAGTATCAGCAGCGACTCGGCGAAGTGGATGTTTACCGGCTGGTGGCGGATTATGTTGCCAGCATGACGGATCGCAGTGCCCTGTTGGAATATCGTCGTCTGTTTGACCCGGTGATGCGTCCGTAGGCGCTGTTCATTATATTATCAGGGATTAAGCTCTGGCTTTAGGAAGTGAGTTGGGATGGCAAATAATAACGAAACTATTCTCAATGGGCGCTACAAGCTCGTCGCGCAGCAGGGTTCTGGTGGCATGGCGGTTATTTACCGTGCAGTTGATCTCTCGTTGGGGCGGACAGTAGCGATCAAAATCCTGCGGCCAAGCCTGATTACTAACGATTCTAATTTTCTGAGCCGCTTTCGGGATGAAGCGCGGGCGATTGCTAATCTTTCGCACCCCAATATCGTCACAGTGCATGATGTGGGTAATGACGGCCAGACGCATTATATCGTGATAGAGTTCATTGAAGGCCAGGACCTTAAGAAGATTATCCGTACTGAAGGGGTGCTGACGGTCAAACGGACACTTGACCTGGTGATTCAGATTTGTGATGGCATCGGTTTTGCACACCGGGCAGGGTTGGTTCATGCGGACGTGAAACCACAGAATATCCTTGTCACGGTGGATGATCGTGTGAAAGTGACGGACTTCGGTATCGCCCAGGCCCTGACCGATACCCAGCCCATACAGCGGCAGGAAGTGGTGTGGGGAAGCCCGCATTACTTTTCGCCAGAGCAGGCAAGGGGTGAGAAGCCTACGCCGGCCTCGGATGTGTATTCGATTGGCATTGTGATGTTCGAGATGCTCAGCGGGAGACTGCCTTATACCGGAGCATCTCAGCAGGATCTGGCGCTGGCACATCTGCGCGAACCTGTACCACTGGTGACGGACTTTAACCCCGGTGTACCAGAAAGTCTGGCTCGTGTGGTGCATAAGGTGATGAGTAAAGAGCCGGCAATGCGCTTTAGTATGGCTGACCAACTGGGCAATATCCTGAAGAATTATCGTGATCGCAGCCAGCAGAATACCTCAGTTAATGTGCCGCCCAATGTCTCTTCGCCCTCAGGGTATCAATCATCGATTCCCATTCCACCGCCTCCACCGCCTTCTACACCGTTGCCGCTGCCGCGATCTGGTCAGCAGTCACCGCGTGCGCCACAAGCGCCCTCCACTTCGCAACCTGCTGCGCCGCCTCAGGAGACCGGACAGTCACGGCCTACAGGTACCTCTTCTGGGCCGCCGCGCATTCCGTCGCAGGCGGTGCCGCAGCAGGCTCAAAACCTGCCAAACGCGGCTTCTACCCAGCGTTATGGCCCGCCTGTTGCGCCACATTCACCTGCACGTCCGTCTGTTCCAGCACCCGGCGTGCAGGCGGGCGGCTTTCAGCAGATCGGACCATCTGCTAGCGGATCGGAACAGGGCGACAGCCGCCGCCTGGGCCAGTCACAGCAATACGCCGCGCGTGATTATGCGCCGGATTATCGTCTTAATGCGTCTGCCCCATCGCTCGACCTTCTCACTGTGGGGTTGGCGCTACTGGCTTTTATGTCGATTGCTTGTCTGGTGCCGCTGTATATTGCGGTGTTACAAGCTTATTCCGGCGGATAATCCTGGCTTTATGGTGCAAGGATTTAGCTTAATGTGAGTTGCATATTGTTTGTTGGGCAGACAAACGTTAGACTTGCCCGCATGACTTTGCGCAAACTACTCTGCCTCATCCTGTTAGTGGCGACTGGCCTCTCTGTTTCGCTTGCTGCTGAAACTGCCGCGCTCCAATCGCTTACTGCTGAGCTATACGAACCACTTTCGTTTTCCATTGAAATTGACCCAACGCTTTACACCAACCCATTTGATTCGGCTGATGTGGAACTTTTAGGTATTTTTCAATCTCCGGGTGGGGAGCGGGTGGTGGTACGCGGTTTCTGGATGCAGCCTTATAGCGAGGCCGGAGTACCAGCGGGCAGTGGACAGTGGGCTGTGCGCTTTACACCTACCCAAGCAGGGGCATGGACTTACTCGCTTCAGGTGCGTGATAACGGCACGGTTGTGACGACACAGGATGGCAGGCTGGAAGTTATGCCATCGGAGCGCCGTGGGTTTATCCGTGTAGGAGAGAATAACCGTTATTTTCGTTACGATAATGGCGAGACCTATTTCCCTATCGGTCACAATATGAACTGGAGCTGGGATGGTGGGGGCGGGCTGGAAACCTACCTTGGCTGGCTTGAGGAACTTAGCAAGGCAGGCGGGAATTACGCTCGGTTATTTATCGATGTCCCCTGGTTTATCCATCTGGAATGGGCAGGGCCAGCCGGAGATTATCGTGCTGCACAGCGTGAAGCCGCCCAATTAGATGTGATTTTGGATGTGGCGGAGGAGTATGGCATTGCCTTACAACTTGTGCTTTTATGGCACCAGTCCATTGTCACCTATAATGGACCGCCCGTCCTTATTCCTGAGTTCCCACCGCGGCCCTCGGTCGCGGCAGATTGGGACGATCACCCTTATAACATCGTCAATGGTGGGCCACTCAGTGGGCCAGGGGTCTTTTTCTACAACGAACGCGCCGAAACACTTTTCCGCCGCAGATTAGATTATATTGCTGCACGCTGGGGTTATCACCCACAGGTATTTGCCTGGGAGATTACGGATCGCATTGACCGCATGAGTAATTATGACCCGCAGGTATCTGGTGACTGGTTACAGCGTAATATCGGTCATTTGCGGCGTACCGATCCTTATCGTCATCCGATTACTGTAGGCAGTCAGGTGTTTGATCCTGTCATTGCCGCAAACCCGCTCCTGGACTTTACGTCCCTTCAGTTTTACCAGCGGCGACCCATCGAAGCGGTCACAGAACAGGTGTCAGGGGCGGTGGATCTGATCCGCCGCCAGCTTGCGCTAAATCCCATTCCTGTCCTAATGACTGATTATTCCCTGAATCCCTGGTTCGAGCCGCTGGCTGATGACCCTGACGGCATCCACCTGCAAAATACTTTATGGGCAGTGGCGCTCTCTGGATCGGCAGGTGGAGCCATGAGTGACTGGTGGCACACCTATGTGATTCCCGAAGGATTCAGCCGTTATTATGCGCCGTTGGCTGCTTTTGTCGCCGGGGTGGATTGGGCAGGTCTGAATTTGCAGCCTGCAGAGGCAGGTTTACTGCTTGAAGATGCTGGTAATTATGCCCCTGTACGTTTAAACAACTTTAATCGTCAGTTTACTGCGCTTGTTCAGGACGTGACACGGCGTGATGTAACGGCAGACGGCGTGTTCCCACATCTGAACAGCCAGCCGAGTTATCTGTACGGCAGACTGTACAACAATCAATATGCGCAGGCGCAGCTTTACCGTGTTGCCCCACCGCTGGATACCTATTTGCAAATCGCTGTGCGTTCGGTATCTGCCCAGGCGGGGGCACGTCTGGTAGTTACAGTGGATAACGAGATTGCGCTGGAGCTTGACCTGCGAGCTGGCGCACGGGATGTCGCTGCGCGTATACCGCTCAAAGCGGGTGAACACAATATCACACTGGATAACTCAGGTGATGATTGGCTGGAACTAGATTATATCGAAATTGGTCAGATGATTGCCCCGGCACGTGTCCTGACACTGCGTGATGCAGAAGCCGGGGTCGCCCTGGCCTGGATACAGCACCGGGATTACACATGGGAGGCGGTAAACGAGCGCGTGATGCGCGAATCCTTATTATTCCGCTATCAGCTCAGCCGGATGCCTGCGGGGCGTTATCTCATTGAAATCTGGGATCCACTGGTGGGTGGGGTCTTGGGGGAAGAGGTTCAGCTTGTGGAGGAGGATGGCATCCTCACTGTAGAACTGCTGCCTATGGATACCATGCTGGCACTGCGTGCTGTACTTCAGCCCGATTCCCCTGAGCCTGAGCAAATTGCTGTTACAGAGATCGCTCCAATACCTCAGATCGCTGTCACTGAAGCTCCAGCATCCTTACCCGATCTGACCACGACACACGTGCCGCTTGTGGTGCAGACCAATACACCACGTCCAGCAGTGACCGTGACTCGTTAGCTCCTCAACACTTCTGTTCTTTCCTCTCAGCACGCAAAATTGAATACTGCTATACTCAAAACAACTCCTATTTTGGTTAGAAGGGGTTATGTTTATGGCGACCCGGTTGTTACATCGGTCAGAACGTCTTAAAGAAATCGAAGGTCTGCTCCTGCGCCGAGTCGGAGGTATGCGTGCAGTTGAAATTGCCGAGGTATGTGGGGTAGACCGCCGCACTGTTTATCGTGATTTGTCGTTGCTTAACGAACTGGGCGTACCTGTTTATCAAAAAGATGGACGCTTTTTTCTGGATCGTGAGCATTATGGCGCAACAGTGCAATTGAACCTGCATGAAATTGTGGCCTTAAGTCATATCGCCAATATGGCGTGGCAGGTGGGCCAGCACAGCCCATATATCGTCTCTGTGCTTACAAAATTAGCGGAGCAGTTACCAGTGGCCGTTGCCGCACATTTGCGAAATCTGGTTGAGGTGTTGCAACGGCAGCCGGTGGATCGCGCTTCCATCAGCATTCTGGAAACATTAACTCGTGCCTGGGCAGAGCAGGTGAGGGTAAAAGTATGGTACCGGAGTGGTGCTAATGGTATTGATACAATACGGGAATTTGCTACTTATTTCATCGAGCCGGGCATAGGGGGAAGTCTCTATCTTGTTGGACTTGATTACATGACGCAGAAAATTGTACCTCTGCGTTTGCAGCAGGTGCGGCGAGTACAGGCGCTCAAGTCCAGCTACCGAATGCCATCGCATTTGCAGCAAGTGAGAGCTTCCCTCAGTAAAGAAAGTGTGCCATCCGATATTCCAACGGAGAAAACAGGCGAAGTGGTGCTTATATTTTCGGCCAACGTGATGCCGCTTATTGACCAGAAGATGCGCCGTCTGGCTCAAAAAATGACTGTGCTTCAGGATCAACGTGGTGTATTGAGCTTACGGGTGGCCGATTGGCATGAGATACTGCCGTGGGTGCGTTCATGGGGGATTGAGGTTGAGGTGTTAAGACCAAAGGCGCTCCGTGAGCAGGTTGCGGCAGAAGCCGCCAGGATGGCGGCTGTTTACGGGAGAAAATAAGTCACGAGCCACTAAAGAGTGGCTCGTTTGTGAATACATCTTTTAGCCGGTTACTGTGGGAGTAGGGGAGGATGGTGCAACTTCCGGGGTAGCCTCCACACTAGCGGGTTCAGGCGTGATCGTCGCTGGAACAAGCGATTCGCCAGCTTCGTTAGTGCTTCCTGATCCCGTAAGGGCAATAAAAGCGGGTCGTGGGCTGCCATTGGAATCTGTCAGACTGTAGAAACAGGCTGATGAGTCGTAGACGCTGGTGGCGGGGCAGGCGTTGAAGTTGTAAAGGAACATCGGGCCAATATAGCCCAAACTCCGGCCCATCTCGAATGCGCGCAAAATGTACTGCGCCTGCTGCTGCTGATTGATATAGCCGATGAAGACACGGTTTGCGTCTGAAGGTGGGTTGGCCACCCCCTCGAATGTGCCCCAGCCAAATTTTGTTACCCAGATCGCTGTGCTGGCATCGTTATGGTCGAGCATAATCTGGCGGTAGCGCTCCAGAGTATCCAGGAAGTAGAAATGCTCATCTTCATAGTGCGTGACGACTCCGGGTGCGGCGGCGCAGCAGCGCACATCAGGCGGGTTTGCCCAACCCATCGGGTGCGCGCCAATACCATCACTATATTCCGCCACGCCCAATGCATAAAGATTTGCCAGAAATACACGATCATCAATAGCGTTTACTTCCAGATCACCTGCCTGTGCATTGAGGGCATCGTTGAAGCCTGTTGGTGCTAAACCTGCGCTGATGACCATCGCAGCAGGGTCTGCGGCTTTCACAGCATTATAACCATGTTGCAGCAGCTCCATATAACTTTCCGCGCCAATGGGGTACTGAAGGCTTTTCCAACGGCTGCGCAGGTTAGGTTCATTCCAGACTTCATAAGCTGCTACCTGCCCGGCGTAACGTCCGGCCAGCGCACTCATGAATGCCCCGAAATTAGCAAAATTATCTGGTGGGCCGTTTTCTTCCTGGATACTGCGCGCCCAGTCTGGTGCATAAGTGACTGTCAGGAGAATGTTGGCGTTTTGGCCTTCAAGCGTGCTGATGATTGAATCCAGTGCTTCAAAGTTGATCTCTCCCGGCGCAGTTTCAAAATCGCGCCAACGAATCTCCTGCTTTACCCAGCCTATGTTAAGCTGGTTAAGTTGGCTGAAGGCCTTACTGTCCTGAGCGGATGCATCTACGTCAATGCCCAGGGCATAGGCGGGGTTCGGTGTGGCAATCGCCATTTCAACCGTGACCTGCGGTGGTGGCGCAGCAGTGGCGAACTGATCAAGCGTAGCAACAGGCTCGTCAGCTTCAGGGGCACTCTGGCTGCCT
>JBGSXK010000144.1:0-3210 GCA_041751455.1 Anaerolineae bacterium | reverse complement strand
TCACTTTTGTGCTGGGTACTACCGACTACCTAGGTTTAAGCCTGCCGTTAATCCATAATAGTCTGCAAGGCCCTGGTGTACTGCCGCTGGCTTTCCTGCTCAAGCTGATTTTTACCACGATTACGCTGGGGACTGGCTTCCTGGGTGGCGAGGTGACACCGCTGTTTGTCATCGGGTCAACACTGGGTTATACGCTAGGTATCCTTCTGGGTATAGAGCCGGGCTGGCTGGCGGCGATTGGCTTTGTCGCCGTGTTTGCCGGGGCCAGCAATACCCCGCTTGCCTGTACTCTCATGGGGGTGGAGTTGTTTGGCGGGGGCGCGGTGATCTATGTGGCAGTAGGGTGTTTTGTCGCCTATCTGTCCTCCGGGCATCGCAGCATCTATGTAACGCAGCTCATCGGCACCCCTAAGACTTATCATGAACTTATTACGCTCGATGAAAGCCTGGAAGCCTTTGAGAAGCATCGTTTCCAGCCACGCTCCCCGCAGGATACAGACCCTCAGATGTGATAAAAAGAGGAAGGCCTTTTGTACCTTCCTCATTGTGTTCTACATTTTGTGCATCATGCCGGGTTGTGTTTCGGTGATCTCGCGCTCATCCCCCTCGCGGCGATAATGCCGGATAGGCTGGAGAGTGACACGCTGCCCCTGCGCGGCCGCCTGCCGGGTGAGGTCGCGCAGTTCTGCAATACCAGCGTACATATCAGCAGCTTCCTGATAACCGAAACGATAGCTCAAAAAGTGTGGGTTATCGTCCAGGAACTTGAGCGCAACTTCAGCGGCTTCGGCCAGTGTCGCCGCGTGGTGCTCCCGTTCCAACTGCTGCAAGGCATGTACGGGTAGGTTCATGTTGCGTGCCATTACATCCAGAATCACAGGACGGTAGAAGAATTTACCCAGCCCTTTGGGGTGCAGTACCGGCAGCTCGCGGTCGCCCAGCCCTTCATGGATGATGAACCTGAAATCAAAACGCTCATCCTGAATTTGCCGCCAACTGCGTTTCTCTTCTTCGGGGATCAGGGCTTCCACATGCGCCATGATATTATTCGCGCCGTATTCCAGCGCTTCCTTCCGCGACATGCCTTCAATTTTGCCGCTGACGGGGGGCATAACTTTTCCGATATTCATCACCAGACGTGGGCGCTTAAAGCTGAGCGCCCCTTGCAGCGCTCCCTGCATCCCGCCAAATCCAATGGGCACCACCGGCGCGTTGGCATGATAACTCAACCACGCGACCCCGGTACGGGCTTTTTTCATCCGGTTTTCCCAGATACCCCCCTCCGGGAAGATGCCGATAATTCCGTCCTGTTTGAGGACATCCAGCGGCAGGCGCATCTCGTCACGGTCTACACTGCCACGCTTGACGGGGATAAACCCCCACAGGTGGGTGAGCCAGGCATAGCGCGGATCCATGGGAATGTCACCGTTACCGATGATTTCAATTGTCCAGGGCACATACAGCGCCAGCATGATCGCTTCAACGATAGCAACATGATTGCCCACCACGATTAAGGGGCCACCTTTGGGCAGATTCTCGTATCCGACAATAGTAGGTCGTGCGAGAAGCGACATTAAAAAACGCCCCACAAGGCGCAGAAAAAAACGCAGGATGCGCCTGCGCGGGTAGATAAGGGTGTATGATGTTCTGTGCTCCGCCATGATCTCCTGCTTGCCTGCCTATTCTATTCGTTCCAGGGTTACGTCTGCACCATAAGCCAGCAGCGGCGCGCTGCCGTGATCCGGGTCATCGGTCACATCAATATCGACATACATCCCCCCGGCCACAGCGATGTCGTCCGGGTTGGGGCCAAGCTGGTATACCTCCACACGAATCCGCATTCGATCATAGCGTCCGGGGGTAAGCTGGATGGCCTGGTGCGCCGGGCTGTCATCCAGTTCAAAATGTGCTTCCTGCGCGCTGTCCAGCGTGCCATAGACCGCCGACAGCCGGGCGACCACATCGCTGGTCTGGTCAAAGTCTGGCAGTGGGTGAAAGCCGAGATAAGCACGAGTGGGCTGCTCTGCCACCACCAGACTGGGCAGCACCAGCACCAGCCGCCGCGCCACGTGCTCAGTGATGCGCAGGTCGCCTTCATTACCATCGGGGTAAACGGCATCATAAGCGGCCAGTTCCTGCGCCGAATCCTGCCCCTGTTCAGTCAGGCGGTAAACCTGGTTGCCATCCATGACCGTATAACCTTTAGTGACCAGACGGCGGATAACCTTGCCAAAGCCGCGATCTGTCAGGCCAACGTTCTCGCAAATATCATCCTTATAAGCACGGAAATTGTCAAGCGTTCCCAGGTATCGAATGACATCCAGCGCGTCGGGGAGCAGGGTTTTTAAATGATAGGGAAGTTCCATAAATATCGTTGCGATTTCTCTAGCCGGACTGTTATAGTTATTCCACAGTATAATCCCGACTTTGAGGTGTTACAACCCGTCTGGTTCTTAATCGTTACATCATACAAAATGCAGGACATCAGGAGAAAACATGGCCGTAAAGTGTAGCCACCTGGATCAGATTCAAGATGTAGAACCGCATACACAGGGTTGCGAGGAATGTTTACAGATGGGAGATAGCTGGGTGCATTTACGCATGTGCCTGATCTGCGGGCATGTGGGCTGCTGTGATGCATCCAAGAACAAACACGCTACCGCGCATTATCATCAGACGGAGCATATGCTTATACGCTCTGTTGAGCCGGGTGAACAGTGGGGTTGGTGTTATGTGGATGCTGTTTTTCTGCGACTTGAAGATTGACGAGGACAAATTCGATGCCGGATTTAAACGAGGATGACGTGGCTATCCGCAAAGTGCTGGAAGAGGCTGTCACGATTGCGATGGTCGGTGAGTCTAACGATGCTTATTATACCAGCTTTCACGTGGCGCAATATCTGCCCGAGATGGGTTATGTGGTTTACCCGGTGAACCCGACTATTGAGGAAGCCGATGGGCATCGCAGCTATGATACACTGGCCGATGTGCCCGCACCGATTGATATTGTCGATGTCTTTCGCAAGTCGGATTATCTGCCGGGAATTATCGATGAGGCGATTGCTGTGGGGGCGAAAACGGTCTGGTCACAACTTGGGGTGGTGGATATTGATGGCGATGCGACGCAGCGAGCGTTGGATGCCGGATTAAATGTGGCAATCGACCTGTGTATTCGCACCGAACATGAACGCCTGAATATTCCACCACGCA
>JBGSXK010000143.1:0-3435 GCA_041751455.1 Anaerolineae bacterium | reverse complement strand
ACCCTGGCACATAAGCCGGGCCTGCCGGGGGTTCTCTCACGCCTGATATTCGATGGCCTGCCCTTGCAGATTCTGTTCTTCTACCGTCATCTGCGTACCCGCCTGTCCCTGAGGTCATAATGTCCAGAGTTGTGGTTATTGGCGCGGGAATTGGCGGTCTGACAGCGGCGGCACTGCTGGCACAAGCAGGTTATACGGTTACAGTGCTGGAAGCTCACACTTATCCCGGTGGTTCTGCCGGGACGTTCTACCATAAAGGGTATCGTTTTGAAGCCGGGGCGACTGTAGCCGGCGGCTTCCAACCCAACGGGCCACATGCCATTATTGGCGATCTTCTCGATATAACGTGGCCAGTGCGCAGACATGAACCTGCCTGGGTGGTGCACCTGCCTGACCGTGAAGTGGCACTGACAGGCGATAACCACGATGTGCTGGCAAAATTTCCGGGCACAGAACACTTCTGGCAAAGCCAGAGCATTCTGGCCGACCTGGGCTGGAAGATGTCTGCTCAAGGGATGCCCTGGCCACCCACCAGCATGGCCGAAGTGGCGCAGCTTGCGCGGGTGGCGCTGGCGAACTTCCCAGCGGATTTACGCCTCCTGCCCTATCTGTTCAGCACGGTTGCCGGGTGGATACAGCGCAGCGGGCTGGGCGCAGATCGCGCCTTCCGACGCTTTCTCGATGCACAGCTTTTAATCTCTGCGCAAACGACTGCTGACCGGGTAAATGCCATCTGGGGCGCGACAGCACTTGATCTGGCGCGCCAGGGAGTCTACCACGTAGAGGGCGGCATTGGTGGCCTGGCGCAAGTTCTGGTCGATAAGATTAAGGCGCTTGGCGGAGAAGTCCATTTTCGTCTTCCCGTCACAAGGATCGGTGTAGAGAGTGGACATGTGACGGGTGTCTATACGACACAGGGTAAACGTGGCAAAAACGAAACATTTTTTCCGGCAGATTTCGTCCTGGCTAATCTAACACCCTGGTCACTGGATATCCTGCTGGCAGAAAACAGCCCTGCGCGCCTGCGAGGCGAGATCGAGCGACTTCAGCCGGGCTGGGGCGCATTTGTGCTGCACCTGGGCATCCGTGCCGAGCAACTGCCCGCACACCTGCCCGATCATCTTCAGGTAATCGAAAGTATGGAGGGTGCGCTGGGAGAAGGACGCAGTATTTTTCTTTCAATGTCACCTACCTGGGATCACAGCCGCGCCCCTGCGGGCTTTCGTGCCGTGACTGTCACCACGCACACCCGTGTACAGCAATGGTGGGACACAATCACTCAGGATGAGCAGGCTTATGCCACACGCAAGGATGAATACACTGAAAAGCTGATCTGTAGTATTGAGCGTGCGATCCCCGGCTTTCGTCACAGTATTGCGCTCGTGCTGCCTGGTACTCCTGTGACATACGAGTTTTATACAGGTCGTCATCAGGGTATGGTCGGCGGTTTTCCCATCACATCGCTGTTCAACGTACGCGGCCCACGCACAGGACTGCCGAATTTGCGCCTGGTGGGCGACTCTATCTTTCCGGGACAATCTACTGCCGGGGTATCCCTGGGCGCACTGCGGGTGGCCAAGGATGTTCAGCGGCATCTGCCACGTCCTATCGAGCGAAGTTATTCTATTCCTACAATTCTGGACCAGATGGAATCATGAGCGCAGTCATTCACTGGTTCCGGCGTGATCTGCGCCTGCATGATAATACAGCGCTGCAAGCGGCCTTAGAGAGCGGCCAGACGGTCATTCCATTGTTCGTCTTCGATCCAGCCATTCTCAAGAGCCAACGTACCGGTGCGCCACGTCTGAAGTTTATGCTCAGGTCGCTGGAAGCGCTCGATCATACACTGCACCAATACGACACTAAACTGCTTATACGACAGGGCAGCCCGGCAAAGATCATACCTGCTCTCATAGAGGAAACAGGCGCACAAGCCCTGTATTTTAATCGGGATTACACCCCATTCGCTCTGCGCCGTGACGAGGCGCTGAGAACCGGACTGCTCATAGAGGTGTGTGATTTTGATGATGCAGTGATTTTGCCGCCGGGTGTCGTACTCAAGGATGACGACACGCCCTACACCGTCTACACACCATTTATGAAGCGCTGGAAGAGCTTACCGAAGCCGGAACCAGCCACTTTTAAGCCAGGGCGTTTTCATGACTTGGTGGGAATCAACAGTGGATGGCTACCCTCTCTGGGTGATCTGGGCTTTGCCGATACCATCGAGATGCCGGAAGCCAGCGAGGAAGTTGCTCAAAAACGGCTGGCGGCTTTTGTGGCCCGGCCTGTTTATCATTACGGCGAAACCCGTAACAGCCTTGTGGCAGACCCCTTCCATGATGAGCGTATGGCGGTTTCCTGTCTGTCTCCCTACCTGCGCCTGGGGCAGCTCTCGCCGCGCCAGTGTTACTGGGCTGCACGTGCGGCTTTTGACGCAGCGCCGGATGAAGTCAGCCGCCAATCAGTAGAAACCTGGATCAATGAACTTATCTGGCGTGAATTTTATATCCATATCATGTTTCATTTTCCGCATGTGGATCAACGCAGCTTTCGCCCGCAATTTGAGTCCATCGAGTGGGAGAATGATAGGGAGAAACTACAAGCCTGGAAAGAGGGGCGCACAGGCTATCCGGCAGTCGATGCAGCCATGCGCCAGTTGCAGGCTATCGGCTGGCTGCCCAACCGGGCGCGCATGATGGTGGCCAGTTTTTTAACCAAAGACCTGCTGATCGATTGGCGGGCAGGAGAATTACACTTCATGCAGCACCTGATTGATGGCGACCCGGCAGCTAACAACGGTGGCTGGCAGTGGTCGGCCGGGACGGGCACCGATGCTCAACCTTATTTTCGCATTTTTAATCCCATCAGCCAGTCGAAGAAATTTGACCCGGAAGGGAACTATATCCGCCACTGGCTGCCCGAACTGCGGGATGTACCCGATAGGTATATTCATACACCCTGGCTAATGGAAACACCACCACAGGATTACCCCACGCCTATTGTCGATCATCGGGAGGCACGGGAGAGCGCATTAAAGGCCTACAGGCCTGAGCAATAATCCAATGAATCAAGCCGCAAATGGGGAAACATGATGAACAGAGATTTGCTGCGCCAGATCATCAATATTATCGCTTTTATGATCATGGTGGCCGTTAATGGGCTGGCAAATGCGCTGCCGCTGAATGGGTTAACCACCGGGGAAATTTCCGACAGCTTTCCGGTATTGTTTGTCCCGGCAGGTTATGTCTTTTCGATATGGGGACTGATTTATCTGGGGCTTCTTGGTTTTGTGATCTATCAGGCGCTGCCTTCGCAGCGGGAAAATCCGCGCCTGCGGCGGGTGGGTTATCTGTTCGCGCTGAGTTGTGTCGCCAATACCGCCTGGATATTCCTGTGGCATTACCAGCAGTTCCCGCTGACGGTGGTTGCGAT
>JBGSXK010000142.1:0-5664 GCA_041751455.1 Anaerolineae bacterium | reverse complement strand
GAAAGTCGCAAAGTCGATCATATCCGCATCAACTTGGAACGCGATGTTCAGTTTCCGAATCTGACCACCGGGCTTGAGCATTATCGCTTTTTGCATCAGGCGCTCCCGGAAATCGATTTACGTGATGTCGATACGACGGTTGAGGTTTTCGGTAAAACTCTTTCCGCCCCGTTTCTGATCTCGTCCATGACTGGTGGCACGATAATGGCCGCACGTATTAATCGCAATCTCGCTGAGGTGGCTCAGGAATATGGCATCGCTATGGGACTGGGGTCGCAGCGGGCAGCGATTGAAGATGTCAGTTTGGCGGATACATATCGCGTACGTGACCTCGCTCCTGATATCTTGCTATTTGCCAATGTCGGAGCGGTTCAGCTCAATTATGGATATGGCGCAGAACAATGCCAGCGTGCGGTGGATATGGTAGAGGCCGACGCGCTCATACTGCATTTTAATGTTTTGCAAGAAGCTGTACAGCCAGAAGGTGACATTAATTTTGCCGGGCTGCTCTCCAAAGTGGAGCAGGTTTGTCAGCGACTCTCTGTGCCCGTGATCGCCAAAGAAGTCGGTTGGGGCTTCTCTGAAAAGAATGCACGTGACCTGGCAAATGCCGGGATCGCCGCTATTGATGTAGCGGGCGCGGGAGGCACATCGTGGAGCGAGGTGGAATATCATCGTGCTCCAACAACCTTCCACGCCAGGGTTGCCGCTAGTTTCGCCAATTGGGGCATTCCCACGGCGGAGGCCATCGAATACGCCGTAAAAGGCGCGCCGGGTTTACAGATTATCGCCAGCGGAGGACTGCGCGACGGCATTGATGTGGCGAAGTGTATTGCGCTTGGGGCAATTTTGGGCGGTCTTGCCAGCCCTTTTCTAAAGGCCGCTGATCAATCTGTGGAAGCTGTCGACCAACTTATTCGTGAATTGAGTGCGCAAATCCGCATTGCGATGCTTTGCAGCGGTGCAAAAACGATTGCGGAATTGCAGAAAACGCCCCTGCTGAAAGTGTAGGTTTACTGTGTTTGAACAGTTTATGAAGCGTTACGCGGCTGATCTTGATGCTACCATGCGCCAGATCGTCAACCAGTTACCAGACCGCGCCACAGGCTTCGGTGTGATGGCGCGTTATCCGCTCGGTTGGGTGGATGAACATGACCGGGCTTATGAAAGTACGACAGGAAAGCGCATCCGTCCACTTTTCCTACTGTTGTGTACGGAAGCCGCAGGTGGAGAATGGCGGCAAGCATTGCCCGCTGCCGCCGCAGTTGAACTTCTGCATAATTTCTCACTCATCCATGATGACATTCAGGATAATAGCCCTGTCCGGCATGGTCGTCCTACAGTCTGGAAAATTTGGGGTTTGGCAAATGCAATCAATGCGGGTGATGCCATGTTCAGCCTCGCCTATGATGCACTGGAACAACTTTCAACCACCGGGGTGCCCGCCGAAACCACCCTCAAAGTCTGGCGGGTGTTTAACCAGACAAACCTGGAATTGACGCGCGGCCAGCATCTGGATATGCGTTTTGAGAAACAACAAAATGTCTCGGTAGAAGATTATATCTGGATGATTACCGGTAAGTCTGCTGCCCTGCTGGCGGCTTGTGCTCAGATCGGTGCGCTGATCGGCAGCGGTGACGAACAGACCGCCAGCCAGTATGCCGAATTTGCTCTTAACCTGGGCATCGCTTTCCAAATCCGTGATGATATTCTGGGTATCTGGGGCGACCCTGGCATCACTGGAAAATCTATCGCCACCGATATCCTCTCCCGGAAAAAATCGCTCCCGGTGTTGTATGGTCTGGAGCGCAGCTCTGAACTGGTAGAGATTTACGATTATGGGGAACTAAGCGAAAGTGATGTCACGCGGGCTGTCGAGTTGCTGGACACACTGAACGCACATGAATACGCCAGAGAAATCGAAGGTTTGTATTATGGAAAAGCCATTCAGGCTCTGGAAAAGGCCAATCCCCAGGGCAACGCAGGCAGTGGGCTGCGCCAGTTCGTGGATATTCTTTTCCAACGCGTGTATTAAGAGTTCAGGCTAGACCAGATCGCGGAAAATCATATTGCTTAAAAGCCGCCCTCGCCGGGTGATAGTCACAGCTTCGTCATCGATCCTGAGCAACCCATAAGCGGCATACTTTTCCAGAGTCGCGCTATGTAAATCGAGCAAATCCTCACCGAACCGCGACCTAAACGCCTGTCGATTGATGCCTTCTTGGGTAAGTCGCAGCCCCATAATCAGTGTTTCCGCAATCTCTCCTTCACGGCTTACCACTTCTGCCTGGTCGGTTACAGGGGTATGGGGGAAATCAAATTCAGGGCTTTCTATTTGAAGCGCTTTGATATAACGCTGTGGTGAGAGTATGACAGAATAGCGCACACCACCAGCATAACCATGTGCCCCTGGACCCAGCCCAATATAGGGTAGATTGCGCCAGTATTGCAGGTTGTGGCGGCACGAGCAGCCATCCTTAGACCAGTTGCTGATCTCGTACTGTTCATAACCTGCGCCTTGCAAGGCATCGGTTGCAGCTTCGTACATATCGGCTGTCAGATCGTCATCCGGTGCAGGCAGCAGCCCACTGTCTACCCAGGTCTTAAGCGGAGTACCCTCCTCCAATCCCAGCGCATAAAGCGAGATATGCTCTGGTTGCAGAGCGAGCATCTGGCTTAAGCTCCATTCCCAATCTCTAAGGGATTGGTGGGGTGTGCCATAAATCAGATCGAGGTTAATATTGTCAAAGCCTGCATGACGCGCAGCACTGATAGCCTTGGCGACCTGATCGTTGTCATGCCGACGCGCAAAAAGCTTCAATTCATGCTCATTAGCCGATTGCATCCCCAGGCTGAGACGGTTTACCCCGGCAGCGTATACACCACATATATAAGCAGGTGTAATATCATTTGGATTGGCCTCTATAGTCACTTCTGCATCGGGAGTAACGTGAAAAACCTCTCCGGCAGCGTGCAGAATGCGGGCAATTTGCGCCGCAGTAAGCAGGCTGGGTGTCCCCCCACCAAAGAAAATCGTGTGTACGCACAGGCCAGGCTGGCTCTTACCCACAATGCGGATTTCGTGAATGAGTGCCTGGACGAAAGGCTCGATTAAGGTATCGAGATTAGTATAGGTATTGAAGGCGCAGTAAGTGCATTTCGTACGGCAAAAGGGGATATGCAGATAGATCGCCAGAGGCGTGTCCATAATGATGTGGGTGCAATCCGTTTTTATAACGTTAATTGCAGTATTGTCGCAGGTTAAATATAATTATTCAAGACATCATTCTCATTTATACTGAATGTAATTCATCCCGTCCTAATCAAGAGGCACAACCATGCCCGAAACTACACAATTCGCAGGAACGGATACAGGCAATGCTACTGGTGGGTCACTTCAGGCCAATACAGTGCTGCTGGCGCGCTACAAAATTCTGGGCGTACTCGGCGGTGGTGGACAGGGTTCCGTCTACCAGGCGCGTGACCTTAATTTCCCGGATGTGCGCAAACTGGTCGCAGTCAAGGAAATGCTGAACCCTGCTACTGACCCTAATCTGCGCGCTTCAACTCTGAAAACTTTCCAGCGGGAAGCCAATATTCTGGCGACATTGAGTCACCCAGCCATCCCCAAAATCTTCGATTTCTTTGACCAGAATGACCGCGCTTATCTGGTTATGGAATATATTAATGGCAGCGACCTGGAACTGCTCCTGTCCAAGACCAAAGAACTGCCTTCAGACAAATTGGTGGAGTGGGCCATTGATCTGTGTGATGTGCTGGAATATCTGCATGGTTATTCACCAGAGTCGATTATTTTCCGTGATATGAAGCCCTCTAATGTGATGATCGACAGCCTGGGTAAGGTGCGGTTAATCGACTTCGGCATCGCCAAAGCATTTGTTCCTAACGTCAAAAACACCATGATCGGCACAGAAGGTTATTCTGCGCCAGAGCAGTATAAAGGCAATGTTTCACCCCTCAGCGATATTTACAGCCTGGGTGCAACACTCCATCATGTGCTGACTCGGCGTGATCCCCGTCTGGAACCCCCTTTTAGTTTTGCTGAACGGCCTATCAGCGATCTGAACCCGAAAGCTCCTCGTGAGCTGATTGAAATTGTCGAAAAAGCGGTAGAGTTCGAGCCGGATAAACGTTTCCAATCCTGTGCTGAAATGAAGGCTGCTTTGGAACGTTTGCGCTACCGCCCGCTCAACCCTGCAATTTCTATTGGGAATGGTGCTCCCTCTGGCAGTGAGGGAACAGGCTTCTTTGATGGATTGGAAAGCACCGGCCAGCCAGAACCAAAGTGGAAATTTACGACCGAGGACGAAATTCGGTGTAACCCTACATCTTATCGTGATCTGGCGTTTGTGGGATCGTACGACACCAATGTATGGGCCGTTAAGCTGGATGCAGGAGAATTCGTATGGAAGTACGCGACCAATGGAGGCATCGCCTCTTCCCCAGTCATTGACGAGGACAATAAACTTATTTTGTTCGGCTCTGAGGATTATTCCTTCACGGCACTGGATTACCGCAACGGGCGTATCAACTGGTCCTATACGACACGTGATCGTGTGCGTGGGACAGCTCGCGTTGCGCACAGTCGCGTCTTTTTTGGCAGTGATGATGGCCGACTTTATGCGCTGATGTCCTCCAACGGGCGTTTCCTCTGGTCCTATGATACCGGTGCGCCTATACGTGGTTGCCCTTTTGTGACTAACGAACTCATCATCGTCGGCTCAGAGACTGGTGAGGTGGTTGCTTTAGAGCTTTCGGGCAACAGGAAATGGGGTTTTCGGGCTAAACGGGGCATTAATTCTTCCCCCTACATTGATCCCATTGAAGAAATCTGCTACATTGGCTCTTCCGATAATCATGTTTACGCGCTGGATGCGAACAGTGGTTATAGTTCCTGGCGTTTCCGCACCAATGGGCCAGTGATTTCGTCACCTGTGGTGGCCGAAGGGTTGCTTTACTTCGGTTCAGTGGATGGTCATGTGTACGCCATTAATGCACAGAACGCCAAGGAGAAATGGAAAATCAATATTGGTAAACCTGTGATCTCCTCCCCGGTTGTTTACAAGGGGGCTGTCTATTTCGGCGGAACAGATGAATACTTCTACTGTGTTGACGCACAGAACGGTAAAGAGCGCTGGCGCTTTAAAACCAATGGGCCAATTACCTCGACACCTCATATTGCCGGTGATCTCATTCTTTTCGGCTCAATGGACAAAACGCTCTATGCGCTGCCCCTGGTTGGTTAATGTACGCCCTATGGGTATGCTTTTTCGCATACCCGTTACTGGAGTCTAATTTATGGAGTTATTCCGCCGTCTCTTCAGTCAATCCGGCTCGGACCCCATTGAGGAGGTCAACGCTTCCATCATCGAGCCTGTTGCCGGGCAAGTGCCAGAAACTCCTGTTGAAGCAGATGAGGCGAGTACCGGGGTCATTACCCAGGAAGTCGCCCCGCTTGAGGCCATCATGGGAGAACTACAGGCGGGAGACGGCAGTGCAACCCGCCCCCTGCCCCAGGAACAGTTTATTTCCAGGAAAAATGAGCATCTTACCTTTGGACAATCTACCGATGTCGGTATGATGCGTAACAACAATCAGGATGCTGTATTTTCTTTTTTCGCCACCAGTCGCAGTGCTGAAGAA